>JABFRG010000500.1 GCA_013141295.1 Polyangiaceae bacterium | reverse complement strand
CGCCCCCGGCTCCGCCGCCGTCACCGTGGACTCGCGGCCGACGGAACGTGAGGGCGAGCGCTACGTGGGCGGCACCCTGCCGCCGGGGCCCGCCGAGCCGGTGGCGTTCTCCGCGGTCTCCGAGGGGCACGCGCGCTTCACGGTGACCCTCGACCCCGGGGCGCACGTGCTCACGTTCACCGCGCCGGGCCACACCGAGTCGGTATTTCGCGAGAATTTCCGGCCGGCGTCGCACAAGGAGCTCTCCATCGCGCTGCTGGAGCTGAACGGTACTCTGCGTGTGAGCTCGTCGCCGATCGCCGCGGTTTACGTGGATGGTACATCCATCGGTCCTTCCCCCATCTCGGTCGACCGGGTGAAAGGGAGCTACCGCGTCTCGGTACGGAAAGACGGCTACGCGCCCTTCGAGACCACCGCCATCTTGCGACCGGGCGAGCGCACCGAGCTCAACGCGGCGCTTCGGCTGGCGCCCACGCCCATCACCAAGAAATGGTGGTTCTACGCCATCATCGCCGGGGTCGCCGCGGCGGGCGCCGTCACCACCTATGCCATCGTCCGCGCCAACGACACCCCGGCCCCGAACGGTGGGACCATCGGCTGGGTGGTCACGCCGCCCTGAGGCTCGCGCCTCCGGAGCGACGGAGAGGCTCGCGCCTCCGGAGCGACGGGGACGTCACCGCGAGGAGACCGGGCGTTCCGCGCTCTGCAGGAGCGTGTGCAGGCTCACGTCGACCTGGCTGAAGCAGAGGCGCGTGATGCTCCGGAACTCGGCGGAGGTGGCGTCCACGGTGCCGGTCATGGCATCGCGTGTGCTCTTGGCCAGGGTCTGACGGGTGTCGGCGATCCAGCGCGCCACGGTGGCCCGGTGCACCCCGTAGACCTTGCCGATCTCCTCGATGTTGCGGCCGTCGAGAAGATACATGCGGAGCACGTTGCGCTCCCGGCTGGAGAGCGCTTGAAGCGCATTGCGAAAGGCCACCTGGAAAGGCTCGCGATAGCGATCCTTGGCGGCGGTGAGCTCGGGATCGTCGGCGCTGGCGCGGATCGCCAGATCCTCGAAGGACGATTCTCGCCGCCGCGTCTGCGTGCGCATGGACGAGATCGCGGTGCGCACCGCCACCGTGCGGAGCCACGCGCCGAGGGCGCCGCGGCCGCTGTATTCCAGGAGCTTGGGCGTGCGCTCTCCGTCTTTGAGCAGGAGCTTGGCCCGCACGTCCTGCACGGTGTCGGCGAGCGCCGCATCGTCGAGGCGCAGCTTGGTCAGCATCTGTGGCAGCTCCCGGAGCTGCTTCTCCAGGCGCATCAGCGCATGCGGCTCTTGCTGCACTGCAGCGAACGCCAGCAGCAGGTCGGCCGGGTGAAGGACCGCCGGATCGGTCGCCTCCTGAGCCTTGCTCGTCACGAACGCCGAGAATGCGTCGCGATCCACGCGGATCTCGGGGATTTCCTCGAGCGCTCGATCGACCATCGAACGCAACCACTCCGGCTGCATGAAACCACTGTAGCATTGCCAGGTGCCCGGGTGCTTGGACGAGAACCAGGTCGTGGATTTCCTCCAGGGGACGAACGTCCCCACGGAAGGCGAGTCCTTCGAGCGACATATCGAGGGTTGCGATGCGTGTCGGGAGCTGCTCGCGACCATGGCGACGGTCCTCGATACGCCGCTCCGGGAAGGCGCCACGCGGGCGCGTATGCCGTCGCAGTTTCCCGCGGTCGAGGGCCGCTACGAGATGCTCCACGTCATCGGCAAGGGTGGCGTGGGGGTCGTGTGGGAGGCCCAGGACCTCGCGGTGGATCGACGCGTGGCGGTGAAGGTCGTGCGCTGCGACAACCCGACCCTGCGGCGCCGGACGCTGCGCGAGGCGCGGGTGGGCAGCGTGCTCTCGCACCCGGCGGTCCTGGCGGTGGAGGAGTGCTTCGAGACCCTCGACGGCGATCTGGCGCTGGTGATGGAGCTCTTGACCGGTGAAGACCTGGCGGCGCACCTTGCCCGCGTCGGGCGCCTCTCGGCGGAGGGCGCCTCGACACTCCTCGCGCCGGTGGCGTCGGCGCTCACCGCGGCCCACGCCGTGGGGCTGGTCCATCGCGACATCAAACCTCACAACGTGTATCTTGCAGCGAACGGGGTGCGGCTCCTCGACTTCGGTATGACCAAGCTCATGAGCGAGCTCGGCCTCGCTTCCACCGCGGGTACGCTCACCGCCAGCAACATGGTGCTGGGAACGCCGCACTACATGGCGCCGGAGCAGCTCTTCGGCGAGGCTTCGGTGGGGCCGGCGGCAGACGTGTGGGCCCTCGGCGTGGTGCTCTACGAGTGCGTCTCCGCGGCGCGCCCGGTGGACGGCAAGTCCTTCGGGCAAATCTTCCGGGCCGTCGCCGATGGGAACATTCACCCGCTGCGCGACGTGGCGCCGGAAGTGCCGGAGCCCTTCGCGGCGCTCGTGATGCGCATGCTCCAGCTGGAGCCGGCGGCACGCCCCACGGCGGTCGAGGTACACCAGGGGTTGGCGCCAGCACCCGGCTGATTGAGCTAGGGGGTGTCCCTAGTTCTCCGGACCGAGGCGAAACGTCGAGTTTTCTCGTGCCTTCAAGGCGAGAGGAGGAGCCGTACTTGTGCTACGTCGACGACGAACAACGCAGAAGGCGCGAAAAAGGCGGCGTTTTCGCCGACGCGGAGCCGAAACTAGGGACACCCCCTAGTACCGCGACACAGGGGAGGTGATTGGTTCAGGCTGCCGCCTGAGTACCACTCGCCCCTGTGAGGTCGGGATATGATCGGCCGAGCTTCTGCCGCGCCTTCTCGAGCGTGAACATCCAACGAA
>JABFRG010000123.1 GCA_013141295.1 Polyangiaceae bacterium | reverse complement strand
ACACTGTAGCGGGCCGTCCGCGAGCCCCGCATCGTCCAGTTGGACTACGGAGGCCGATGATGGAAAGGAAACGAGGCCCACGCGCTCTCTGTTCGCGGGGCCTCGGGGCACATTTCCTCGCCTGCGTTCGGAGGAACGCGGCGCTCTCGCTCACACGTGCGCTTCAGTGCCCTCGCTCGTGTGGGTCGTGGCGGGTACCACCAGCGGCTCGAGAGCCGCGTCGAGTACCTCGGTCATGTCGGTGACGAAGGTGATCTCGAGCTCGTTCTTCACCGAGGTCGGCACCTCGTCGAGATCGGCTTCGCATTTCTTGGGGAGGATCACCCGCTTGATGCCGGCCCGGTGCGCGGCCAGGACCTTCGACTTGATGCCGCCCACCGGCAGCACGCGTCCGCGGAGCGTGCATTCGCCGGTCATCGCCGTGTGCGGGCGAAGCTTTCGCCCGGTGAAGAGCGAGACCAGCGCGGTGAAGATGGTGACGCCGGCGGACGGACCGTCCTTGGGCGTGGCACCTGCAGGAACGTGGATGTGAACGTCCACGTCTTCGAGGTTCTGGTGCCCGAGACCCAGTTCCACCGCGTGCGTTCGCACGTAGGAGAGCGCGGCGCGGGCCGACTCCTTCATCACGTCACCCAGCTGCCCGGTGATCTCCACCCGCCCCTTGCCGGGCATCTTGGAGGTCTCGATGAAGAGGATGCTGCCGCCCACCGGCGTCCAGGCAAGCCCGGTGGCCACACCTGCGAGGAGCGACTGCTCCGCTGCTTCGTCCTCGAACTTGGGCCGGCCGAGACGCTCTCGCAGCTCGCTCTCGACCACCGTGTGGGTCTCGAGCTTGCCGCGCGCCACATCGAGCGTCAGCGCCCGGAGCAGCTTGGTGATCTGCCGATCGAGCTGCCGCACGCCGGCCTCTCGGGTGTAGCTGCGGACCACCGCCAGGAGCGCCGCGTCGTCCACACCGATCTTGCCATCGAGACCGAACTCCTTCTGCCGCTTGGGCAGGAGGTGGTTCTTGGCGATGTGCACCTTCTCTTCCGGCGTGTAGCCGGCGAGCTCGACGATCTCCAGGCGATCGCGCAGCGGCCCCGAGAGCGTCTCCAGGGTGTTGGCGGTGCACACGAAGAGCACCTCCGAGAGGTCGAACGGCAGCTCCAGGTAGTGATCGGTGAAGCTGTTGTTCTGCTCGGGATCGAGCACCTCGAGCAGCGCCGCTTCCGGCGAGCCACCCCAGCCGGTCCCGAGCTTGTCGACCTCGTCCAGCAAGATGACCGGGTTCTTCACCTTGGCCTTCTTGAGGGCGTGGATGACGCGGCCCGGAAGGGCGCCCACGTAGGTGCGGCGGTGGCCGCGAATCTCCGCCTCGTCGCGGACGCCGCCCAAGGCGACCCGCACGAACGGACGACCGGTGGCCTCGGCGATGGACTGACCGAGCGACGTCTTGCCGACGCCCGGAGGACCCACCAGACAGAGCAGCGTGCCGCGCTCGGCCTTGGCCATCTTGAGCACCGCCATGTGTTCGACGATGCGCTTCTTCACGTCTTCCATGCCGTAGTGATCGGCGTCGAGCTTCTCTTCGATGCGCCCGATGTCTTCCTTGGCCTCGGCGCGGGCGTTCCAGGGGAGGTCGCAGATGAGCTCGAGGTAGTTGCGAATGACGTTGGCCTCGGGGCCGCTGCCGTTGGTGGCTTCGAGCCGGCGCAGCTCGCGGTCGGCCACTTTTTGCGCCTCTTCCGGGAGCTTCGCCTCGGCCACGCGCTCCCGCAGTCGATCGACGTCGGACTCGCCGTCGCCATCGCCCAGCTCGCGCTTGATGGCCTTCATCTGCTCGCGCAGGATGGCCTCGCGCTGGTGCTTGCCCACCTCCTCGCGGACGTCTCGCTCGATCTTGGCGCGCACCTCGGCGGTGGTCTTGAGCTCCGAGAGCTTGGTCATGACCAGCTTGAGGCGCGTGGGCACGTCGAGCTCGCCCAGCACCTCCTGTGCGTCTTCCGTGGTGAGCCCCAGCGAGGCCGCCACGCGATCGGCGTACTCGCGCGCCTCGTCGGCTTCGACGCGGCCGAGGACCTCGCCCCGGGAGCTTCGAAGCTGCGCGATGTGCTCCTTCAGGAGATCGGCGGCTTCCGTGGCCTCCACCGATTCCGCAGCGGTTTCGTCGAGCTCCGCGAGATTGGCAACGTGGTAGGCGCCGGAGGCATCCAACGAGAGACGCTTCACGCGTCCGATACCTTCCAGGATCACCTGGTACTCGTTCTCGGACTTTCGATCGACCTCCTTGACCCGGGCCAGGGTGCCCGTTTCGTAGAGATCATCGGCTCCCGGATCGGAGGTCCCGGCGTCCTTCTGGGTGAACGTGACGAGGACGTCGCCAGGATACAGCTTGCGCATGAGCGCCACCGAGCGCGGTCGCCCCACGGCGAAGGCCACGACGGTGTGCGGAAAGAGGGCTCCGGTGCGGAGCGGCAACACGGGGACGGGTGAGGAGAGGGAGAGAGTCATCGAACCTCCGGATGCGTGAACCATGAATGAAACCTAAGTTCATTCACGAACCCGTCAATGGCAGGTCGGCACGGTTTCTGCTTTGCGAGCTGTAGTGATCTCCGACAGCTCGGTGCTACGCTCGCCCACAGCAATGGTGGCCATGGTGACCGATCGACGGCGCGCGATTCTCGATGCTTCGGCGCGGCTCTTTCGTCACTACGGTGCCGGCAAGACCACCATCGCGGACATCGCACGCGAGGCGAGCGTCGCCGTGGGGAGTGTGTACCTGGAGTTCGACTCGAAGGACGCCATCGTCCACGAGCTCTCCAAGGATCTGCACACGCGGGTGTTCGAGCAGATGTGCGCGGTGTGGAACGCCAAGCAGGGCGATCCACCGCGGGCTCTCGTGTACGTGCTGCTGGCGCGAACCCTGGGCTTCGTGGAGTTCCGCGAGCAGGGAGCGCACGCCTGCGAGCTCGTGCATTGTACACAGGAAGGCGTGAAGCTCGCCCAGGCCTGGTTCCGGGATCAGGAGCGCGAGCTGTTCGAGGCCATCCTGCGCCGCGGCATCGAGCTCGGTGCGTTCCGCAAGGTACCGCCCAAGGATACCGCCATCCTTCTCCAGCGCGCGTTCGCCACGCTCTCGCCCCCGTGGGTGTGGGCCGAGCCCGAAGACCGCGTGAAGAAGACCGCGCGCGATATGGCGCAGCTTCTGGTGCTCGGGTTGCGCCCGGAATAGCCTGGCGCCTTTCGACACAGATATCGGTATTTTCGAGGGGATGTCTCGTAAAGTTACGTGAAGTCGAATCCCACGCCCCGCGCGATGTGGATACGCTCGCGTGCGCCGGGGCGCACAGGTGCTCGGCCCGCAAACTGGAGCAACGATGCCGCGAAGTACGGGTGTAGTGGGTGTCCTCTTCTTCACCGCTTTCTTCCTCGTCACGCCATGGGCGCGCGCGCAAGGTGACGGGCTCAGCCTCGAGGATTCGATTCGCTACGCCTTATCGAGCAACGAGCGCGCGCTCAAGGCACCGCTCCGGGTGAACGTCGCCGAGGGGCAGCTCGACCGCGCCCGCGCATCGTTCTTGCCGAACCTCACGGCGACCGGCAACGGCACCCTGCGCACCCTCGCCGGCACTACCGGAGATCGATCGCCGCTCACCGTCACCGGCTCCGCGACGCTCTCGCAGTCCATCGTGAACATGCCATCGTTCCCGCTCTACGCGCAGGCGAGCCACCAGCTCGACTCGGAGCGCTACGGCGCCAAGCAAGACCGGCGCGTGCTCGCCTTCGACGTGGCACGGGCCTACCTGCAGACGCTCACCGCGGAGCGTCTGCTGGAAGCCGCCACGCGACGTCTCGAGCGCGCCAAGGCCAACCTCGACAACGCCACCGGCCGCGCCGAGGCCCAGCTCGCCAGCGTCAACGACGCCACCCGCGCCAACATCGAGATGACCACCTCGCAGCGCGAGGTGGCCCAGGCCCAGGGGACGGTGACCCGCGCCTACGTGAATCTCGAGTACCTGGTGCGGCGCACGGTGACGGGGCCGCTTTCGGCGCCGGACGTCATGAACCGCGACGCCGAGCAGTTCTCCACGCGTCTCGACGAGCTGGTGCGCACGGCGCTCGAGCGACGGCCGGACCTCAAGGCGGCCACCGAGCGCACCCTCGCGCTCCAGGCCTCTGCCCGCGAGCCGCTCTATCGCCTGTTTCCTTCGCTGGGCGTGCAGGGGCAGATTCGCACCACCGTCGACCCCACGCCGCCGGACCGGGGCCACGACGAGTCGGCGCTGTTGACGCTCACCTGGGTGGCCTTCGACGGCGGCGCCCGCTACGGCGACCACCGCTCGCGCACCGCCCAGGCGGAGAGCCAGGCCCTCGACGAGAGCCTCTTGCGGCGCGGCGTCGAGACGGAGATTCGCCTGGCGCTGGCTTCCCTCAAGGCCGCCCGCGAGTCGCTGAAGATCAGCGAGGATGCGGTGGTGTTCGCCCAGAAGAACACCGAAGAGACGGAGATTCTCTATCGACAGGGGCTGGCCCGGGCCATCGAGGTCACCGACGCCACCGCCCGGCGCTTCGACGCCGAGGTGGCGCGGGCGACGGCGCGGCTCCAGATGCAGCAGGCGTGGCTGGAGCTCCGCTTCTCGCTGGGGCTGGCGCCGCTGGGCGTCGACATCGACGCGCCGCAGGCGGCGCGCTCCGGAGAAGCCCGATGAAGCACCGTACGCTCTGGGCCGTGTGCCTGCTCTCCGCGCTGGTCGGTGTAGACTGCAAGAAATCCGAAGGCTCGAGCCCCCAGGGGAGCGCCTCCGGCGGCGGCCCGGGTGGACGCCGGGGCGGCAAGGGGGCGGGCCTCGCCTTCGCCGTCGACACCATGGACGTGGAGTCCAAGAAGCTCACCTATGCGGTGACGGCGCCGGGCACGGTGGAGGCCTTCGAGCGCGTGCAGGTGACGGCGCGGGTGGCCGGTATCGTCGACAAGGTGGCCTTCTCCGAAGGCCAGGACGTGAAGAAGGGCGCCACGCTGGTGCTCATCGACGGCGAGCGCTTCCGGCTCGCGGTCAACAGCGCCAAGGCCGCCCTCGACAAGGCGCAGGCCAACCAGAAGGACATCGAGGCGATGATCAAGCGCCGCGAGGGCGCCAGCGACAAGAACCCCGGCCTCATCCCCGGCGAGGAGCTCGAGACGTACCGCACCCGCGGCCTCACCGCCAAGGCCGACTCCGCCGTGGCCTCGGAGGCTCTCAAGGTCGCGGAGCTCAACCTGCGCGACTCCGCGGTGCGTGCGCCCATGGAGGGCGTCATCCAGACCCGCACCGTGGAGACGGGGCAGTTCGTGCAGGCCGGCGCCATCCTCGCCACGCTGTTGCGCAACGATCCTTTGCTCCTGCGGTTCCAGGTGGAGCCTTCCGAGGCGGTGCGCCTCAAGGCCGGCATGAACGCCGACTTCACCATGCGCGAGACCCAGCGCGCCTTCACCGCGGCCATCACCCTGGTGGCCGGGGCCGCTGATCCCACCACGCACATGGTGGTGGTCACGGCGCAGGTGAAGACCGACGAGCATCGTTACTGGCTCCGGCCCGGTTCCTTCTGCGACGTCACCGTCGATGTGGGCGCCGGCCGCGACGCGCCGGTGATTCCTCGGAGCGCGGTGCGCGCCACCGACCACGGCCAGGTGGCCTACGTGGTGGAGGGCGACGTGGCCAAGGAGCGCGTGCTCAGCCTGGGCATGAACACCAAGGACGGCTGGGTGGAAGTGCGAAGCGGGCTCGCCGCGGGCGAGAAGCTGGTCATTCGCGGCGCCGAGGCGCTCACCACCGGCGCCAAGGTCATCATCTCGAAGCAGGGACCACCCGCGCCCACCGCGACAGCAACCGCGCACGACGGTGACATGCCGGCTCCGCAAGGGACCGGAGTGGTGCCCGCCGCAGCACCCAGCGGCAGCGGCCGTGGTCGCCGAGGTGCGCCGTGAACATCACCGACGTATCCATCAAGAACCCGGTCTTCGCCTGGATGCTCATGGCGTTCACCGTGCTCATGGGGCTCGTCACCATCTCGCGCATCGGCATCAGCCAGTACCCGGACGTCGACTACCCCAACGTCACCGTGAGCGTGTCGTGGCCCGGCGCCTCGCCGGTGGCGGTGGAGCGGGAGATCATCGAGCCGCTGGAGCAATCCTTGGCCCAGGTGGAGGGCGTGACGCAGATGGCGTCGTCGGCGCGCTCCGCCAGTGCGCGCATCACCGTCACCTTCGATCTCTCGCGCAACGTCGATCTCGCGCTCCAGGACGTACAGGCTCGGGTGGCGCAGGCGCAACGGCAGCTCCCCAAGGACGTCCCCGCGGCCACGGTCTCGAAGTCGAACCCCGACGACACGCCCATCGTCACGGTGGGCGTCACCGGGCCGTTCGCCCGGCAAATGCTGGCCGACGTGGCCCGCTACCAGGTGCAAGACAAGCTGCAGACGGTGCCCGGCGTGGGGCAGATCACCCTCAACGGATACCTCGATCGCAACGTGCGCATCTGGCTCGACGCCAGCCGGCTGGCGGAGCACGGCGTCGTGGCGAGCGACGTGGTGGACGCGGTGCGCCGGGAGCACGTGGAGGTGCCCGGTGGCCAGCTCGACACCGGCGAGCGCCAGGTATCCGTGCGCATGCTGGGCGAGGCCCTGGATCTTGCCACCTTGAAGCAGCTCGTGGTGCGCAAGGTGAAGGGCAACCCGGTGTACCTCGAAGACGTGGCGCTGGTGGAGGACGGCTTCGAGGACGCCAATAGCGTGGCGCGCCTGGACGGCGTCCCGCTGCAAGCCCTGGGCGTGCTCAAGCAGCGCGGTACCAACGCCGTGGCGGTCGCAGCCGGCGTGCGCGCGCGGGTCGCCGAGATTCAGCGAACGTTGCCCGAGGGGATGAAGGTCGAGGTCCTCTTCGACTCCACCGTGTTCATCCAGGAGTCGGTCCACGAGATCGAGATCGAGCTGGTGCTGGCGCTGGTGCTCACCGCCCTCGTGTGCTGGCTATTTCTGGGCTCGCTCTCCAGCACGCTCAACGTGGTCCTGGCGATCCCCATGTCGCTCCTCGGCACCGTGGGCGTCATCTACTTCCTGGGCTTCACCCTCAACACGTTCACCCTCCTCGGCCTCTCGCTGGCGGTGGGCCTGGTGGTGGACGACGCCGTCATGGTCATGGAGAACATCTACCGCCACGCGGAGATGGGCAAAGACAAGGTGCAGGCAGCCGCCGACGGCACCAAGGAGATCACCTTCGCGGCGCTGGCCGCCACGCTGGCGGTCATCGCCATCTTCTTGCCGGTCATCTTCATGAACGGCGTCATCGGACGCTTCTTCTTCCAGTTCGGCGTCACGCTCTCGGTGGCGGTGATGATCTCGTACTTCGAGGCCATCACCCTGGCGCCGGCGCGCTGCGCGCAGATCTTGAACGCTTCGCGCGAGGGACGCGGCCGCATCGGCCGCTGGGTGGACCGCAACTTCACACGCCTCGAGGGCTTCTACGGGCGCGTCCTCGACCGTGCGCTGGCCCACCCCTACAAGGTACTCCTGGGGTCGGTGGCGCTGCTCGCCGTCTCCACCCTGGCGCTGGTGCGCATTCCCACCGAGTTCGTCCCCTCGCAGGACCAGAGCCGCCTCATCGTGCGCGTGCAAACCGAGACCGGTACCAGCATCGGCGCCGCCGGACCCCTGCTCGCCAAGGCCGAGGCGCGCCTCTCCAAGCGCCCCGAGGTGTCGCACGTGCTCACCACGCTGCAGGGCTCGCAGGGGTCCATGACCCTCACCTTGGTGGAGCCCAAGGAGCGCAAGATGACGGCGCAGCAGCTCTCGGTGGACATCCGCAAGGATCTTTCCACCATCGCCGGCATCCGCGCTTCGGTGCAGGACCCCTCGCAGCAGTCGTTCGGCGGCCAGAAGGGCTATCCGGTGGATTTCACCGTACGCGGGCCCGACTGGGACAAGCTGGTGATCTCCGCCATGGACATGAAGTCGGCGCTGGAGACGAGCGGGCTCGTCACCGACCTCACCACCGACTACCAGATCGGCGCGCCCGAGGTGCAGATCCTCCCGGACCGCAGGCGCGCCACCGATCTCGGCATCTCCATCAGCGACATCGGCACCACCGTCAGCGCGCTGGTGGGCGGCAACGTGGTGGGCAAGTTCTCCACCGGCGGGCGCCGCATCGACATGCGCATGCGCCTCCTCGCTACCCAGCGCACCCGCGCCGAGGACATCGGCCTCATCCGCATGCGCACCGCCACCGGCGACACCGTGCCCCTCTCCATGGTGGTCACCGAGAAGGAGCAGCCGGTGCTCCAGAGCGTGAGCCGCCTCGATCGCGAGCGCGCCATCGGCATCTCCGGCAACGTGGCGCCCGGCCACTCGCAGGCCGAGGTCATGGACTACATCGCGAAGCTGGGGAAGGATCTCCCGCTCGGCTATCGCGCGGTCTCCAGCGGGCAGGCCTCGCAGCTGGAAGAGACCACCGGCGGGCTCTTCTTCGCCATGATGATCGGCATTTTGGTGGCCTACATGGTGCTGGCGAGCCAGTTCAACTCGTTCTTGCATCCGGTCACGGTGCTCACCATCTTGCCGCTCGCCCTCTGCGGCGCGGCCATCGGCCTTTGGGGCTCCGGCAAGACGCTGAACATCTTCAGCATGATCGGCGTGCTCTTGCTGATGGGCATCGTGAAGAAGAACTCCATCTTGCTGGTGGAGTACGCCAACCACGTCCATGAGACCGATCACACCGACGCCAAGGGTTCCATGCGCAAGGCCGGGCCCCTGCGGCTCCGGCCCATCCTCATGACCACCGTGGCCACCATGATGTCGGCGGTGCCCGCGGTGCTGGGCATCGGCCCCGGCACCGAGACCCGCAGCCCCATGGCGGTGGCGGTGCTGGGCGGCCTCACCGTCTCCACCGTGCTCAGCCTCCTGGTGGTCCCCGCCTTCTACGTGGTGGTGGATCGCTGGAAGCAGCGGCTCGGCGGCAAGAAGGCGCCGCCGCCACCGCCCACCGCTGCGCCCGCGCCCGAGCCCGCACCGGCGGAGTAGCGCTTTCGCGCCTTCGCGCTAAGCTGCGCTCGTGAAAAAGAGCCGTCGCGTGGGGGGGAACGTGGTTGGTCGTCGTCAAATGATCGGGCTGCCGCTGGCGGTGCTGGGGGTCGCTGCGTGCGGGACCTCGCCCGCGGTCGTGGGCCCGTTTCAGGACGCGCCGGCCGATGCCGGAACCACGCCGGATGCGCCGCTGGCGCTCCCTCCGCCGTCCCTTCAGCCGCCCGGTGCGGCGCCCCTGTTTCCCATTGGAACGCGGTTCTACTCCTGGACCACGGCAGAGCAGGCGGCGGAGCTCCGGGCTACGCGTAAGCTCTTCACGCGCGCGGAGCGGCCGGGGCAGGGGGCCGGTCACCTCATGAACGAGCTCGCGCGCATCGGCAGCTGGGATCTTACCGCCAAGGCCGCGGCGGGCCTCACGCTCGGGCGCTACGCGTGGACGCACGCATGGTCCACTGCGGCGGGGTTCATGGGCGAAGAGTACGGCGGCGATCTCATCGAGATGGTCGTGCGCCCGGACTCCCAGTTCGTACACTTCGTGTCCTACACGTCGTCGGTGCGCGTGGTCGACGTCGCCGGCAACGACGTGCCCCTCGATGCTTCGCGCGTCGTCGGCGCGACCCACTACAACGGCCTTGCTCAAGGCACGTTCCGTTGCAGCCCCCGCGGTACCGCCGATTGCGCCGCGTACCGCGAGGTGTATCTGGGAAACCCAGCCCAGATCGCCAGCTGGTCGCTGGGCACCGCGGCGCTCCGCGACCTCATCGCGAGCGACATCGCCAAGCTGCGCTCCTGGTCGTCGACGTTCCCGGAGACTTCGGCCGACGGCGACGACGTCTGGTACACGCGCATCCTCGAGGCGATGCGCACGACCGTGACGGAGCCCGATACGTACCTGGCCCAGCTGGCCTTCGGCGACCCGGCGTACCGGGATCTTGCGCCGCGCACCCGCGCGCTCATCGCGATTCTCGAGAGCCGCCTCTTCGAGCCGACGAATCCGCTGGTGGTCGCCGGCTAGCACCGTCGAGTACGAGCACGAGCACGAGCACGAGCACGAGTCGATCCATCGGAATGGTGCGAGGGTGCGGAGTTGGTGTAGGGGTCCTCCCATGGAACGCTTCCGCGCCGGCTTCGCCCGCGTCGACATCACCTGCTACGAGCCCCATTTCGCCATGTTCGGCTGGGGGCGGGAGGACTACGCGGCCCGGGGCGTGGCGCGCGCGCTCCACGCGCGGACGCTGGTGGTGCAGAAGGGCAGCGACCGCATCGCCTACGTGTGCTGCGATCTCGGGTACATCACCGAGTCGCTGCGGCTCTCGGTGATGGCCGAGCTGGAGCGACGGGAGCTGGGGTTCGCGGACGCCGACGTGATGATCAGCGCCACCCACACGCACTCTGGGCCCTCGGGATACTCCACGTACCTGTTCTACGCGCTGGCTGGCCCTGGTTTTTCGCAAAAGGTGCATGATGCACTCGTGTCCGGCATCGTGGAGAGCATCGTCTCCGCGCTGGGCGTCCTCGCCCCGGCGCGGCTCCATGCCCATCAGGGCGACATCCCGCTCACCGAGCCGGTGGCCTTCAACCGCTCGATGCCGGCCTACCTGCGCAACCACGATGCGCCGCCGGGAACCACCGAGAGCGCCGCGGCGGCTGCCGATCGCCGGATGACCGTCCTGCGGGTGGACCACGCGGACGGGAGGCCCATGGGGCTCGTCTCCTGGTTTCCGGTGCACGCCACCTCGGTGCACCCGGGCAACGCGCACGGGCCGCTCATCCACTCCGACAACAAAGGCGAGGCCGCCATCCGGTCCGAGGCCGACTTCGCCGCCAAGGGCGCGCCGGACTTCGTCGCCATCTTCGCCCAGGGCCCTGCCGGCGACGTGAGCCCCAACGACCGGCTCTGCCCCCGCCGCAAGGTGCTGGTGGGCCGCGGCAAGGATGACCACGAGAGCGCGCGCATCGTCGGCGACATCCAGGCGGCCTTCGCCGAGAAGCTGCATCGGGAAGCGATCACCGAGGGGAGCGAGCTCTCGGGCCCCATCGTCGCCGCCCTTCGCTACACCGACTTCTTCGATGTACCGGTGGACCCGGTCTTCGTGAACGGGCGCCGCGACGTGCGTACCGGTCCGCCCTGCATGGGCCTCGGCGCGGGTGCCGGAACCGCCGAGGGCCCGGGGCCGTTCCACGACGCGCGCGGGGTGCTGCCGCTGGCGTCCCGAGTGCAGCGCCTGGTGGACGGCGTCCACGCGCGGGTGCGCGGGCCCTCCGCCGGCGCTCGTACGCACGCGCCCATGGTCCGCTTCTGGGAGCTGGGCTTCGGTCGTCACGGCCGGCTCTTCGGCGTGCTGCCGGCGGCCTTTCGTCCGCTCACGCTCTCCAAGGCGAGCTACGTGCAATATGCACAGAGAGCGCTGCGCACCAGCGGCGCCGGCGAGATGCCCAACATCCCGCGCTACCTGCCGGCGCACCTGATGCAGATCGGTCGCCTGGCCATCGCCGGGCTTCCGCTCGAGCCCACGGTCACCAGCGGCCGCCGGCTCGCGGCGGTGCTCCGCGAGCGCCTCCCCACGCGCCCGTCGCACGTCGTCGTGAACGGCTACGCGAACGCGTACGTGAGCTACCTCACCACGCCCGAGGAATACGAGGCGCAGCTCTACGAGGGCGCCTCGACGTTCTATGGGCGCTGGTCGCTCCCGGCCTGGTGCACGGTCTTTGCCAGCCTCGCCGCCAGCCTCGAATCGCGCGAAGGGCCGCGCCCCACCCGCCGCGCCGCCGCCGACTGCCTCCCGCTTTGAGCTAACGCTTCCCCGCGTCGTCACCGGGGAAGAGCGGACTCCGCCCGGTGGCGCGGAGCCAACGTTCGAACGCGGCGAAGGCAAAGAGCGCCTGGGCGAGCAACATACCCCCCGACAAGCCGAAGGCGATCTGAACCGCCACGTTCACCACCATCGCCGCGCACAGGAGCGCGAATTGACCCCACGGGCCGCCGAAGCGTCGGTCGCGCGTCCGTACGGCGTCGGCGTAGGAATAGATCGGCTGCGGATTCTCGGCTTCGCGCTTACCAGGTGTGCGGTAGCTCATGGCTCAACCCCGCACGAACGAGGTCACCGGGCGGGGGAGGACGCGCGACTCCACGCGTTTCGATACGGCGTCGACGTTCTCCGAGGCCGGGCATCCCGGGCGACTTGCGTGAATGAACAGCTCCACGCCTTTGCCGAACGCGGCATCGTTCTTGAGTCGCTCGCCGTAGCCGAGCGTCTCCATCGCCTTGAAGAAGCGCTCACCACGCGTCTTCGGATCGCCCCCGGAGGTGCTCTCGTAGCAGCGCTTGGCGGCGAGAAATCCCTCGTCGGCGCGCGCCTGCAGTACGTTCTTGGTGGCGGGGTCGGCGTTGATCTTCCCGGCGATGGTCGCGGCCATCTGCGGGTTGCACTTGTGGAGCCCGCGTTGCTCGTTGCGAAAGCTGGGCGGCACGTCGAGCGTATCGGCCAGCGCGACGTTCATCGTGTCGTTGACGAACTGGTTCTTGATCTCGTCGGCCTTGATGTGCGGCTCTTCGTAGAAGTGGGCGTAGAGCTCGTAGGCGGTGAATGCCGTGCCGAAGATCACCGCGCCGCCCCCGAGGAGCCCCCGCGCGAGGAGCGACGCCCCCTGCTCGGCGGCGTGCTCCAGAGCGTGCTCGCCGACCTGCATCTCCGCTTCGCGGGTGAGATCCTTGCTCCCGTCGGTTCCCTCGTTGCGCTCCCGGTGTGCCTTGGTGCCCGGAGTCCGCAACGCACCCGAGTGCAGGTGCTCGTCGTCCTTCAGCTGCCCCGTTTCGTGGGCGTATCGGTCCAGGATGTCGCTCGTGGAGCGGTCTCGAATGGCGTCGGTCATGGCTACCTCCTGACGCCCCATCGGCGGGCCGCGGCCGAAGTTGCGTACATGGTGGCCGTGCGTGCTGACCGTTCCGTGACATTTGCCTGCGCGCCGCGTTTTCCTTGAGCCTTGCCGCGGCCTGGGCGAGCGCGATACGGTCCTTTCCCATCATGCGCCGAACCATCGCCGTCTTTGCCCTCGCGCTCGGGCTCTCCCAAACGAGCTGCATCAAAAAGGCCTTCATCGCCAGCCAGGCCTCCGGCACCCGCGAGGCGTCCAGCGCCCTCGACGAGATCGGCGACCAGAACGTGGCGCGCACCGCGGCCATGAACGGCCTCGCGCAGTTCGAGGGCATGCACAAGCTCTCGCCCAACAACGAAGACGTCCTCTTCATGCTCACCAAGGGCTGGGTCTCCTACGGCTTCGCCTTCGCGCAAGACGACATGGAGCAAACGGAGGAGGGGAGCGACGCCTACGAGGAGCACAAGCGCCTCGCCACGTTCGCCTTCGAGCGCGCCATCAAATACGGCCTCGAGCTCATGTCGCACGAGGACGAAGGCTTCGAGGCCTCGCGCAAGAACGACGCGACGCTGAAGACCTGGCTCAAGGAGAACTTCGACGACAAGGACCAAGCCCAGGGCCTCTTCTGGGCCGGCTATGCCTGGCTCGCCCGGGTCAACCTGCTCCGGGATCAGCCGGCGGTGGTGGGCGAGCTGTGGGTCGGCGTCGCGATGATCGAGCGGAGCTACGAGCTCGACCCCGAGTACAACAACTACGTGGCCCTCACCGCCCTCGCGGCCTACCACGCCCGCGCCAGCATGGCCGAGCTCGACGAGGCCAAGCGCATGTTCGAGCTGGCGCTGCAGAAGACCCAGCGGAAGAACCTGCTGGTGCACGTGAACTACGCCACCCGCTACGCGTGCCTCAAGGGCGACCGGAACCTGTACGAGTCGCTCTTGCAAGAGGCGCTCAAGTTCGACGAGACCACCGCCCCCAAGCTGCGCCTGGGCAACACCATCTCGAAGAAGAAGGCCAAGCGCGCCCTCGACAAGAAGTTCATGGCCTCCACCTGCGGCTTCGACATGTCGAAGCCTTCCACCGTGATTCCCGACCGCCCGAGCGGCGTGGACAACGGCGACGTGAGCCCCGAGGACTTCCTC
>JABFRG010000743.1 GCA_013141295.1 Polyangiaceae bacterium | reverse complement strand
GGCGCCTCGATGATGATGAGGAGCGGCGGGCTCGCCACCACGTGCGCGAGGCCGGCGAAGGGATCGGCGAAGGCCAGCACGCGGGTACCTTCCAGCACCCGCTGCGCCGCCTTGGGCACCGCGGTCGTGCGCGCGAAGAGGCCCACCTCGCGGGCGGTGCGCATGAGCTCCGGCGGCACCGCGAGCCGCTCCTTGGCGCAGAACTCCGGCACGTCGGCCACGCGCACCCGGAACTGACCGCCCGGTGTCTTGAGGGCCGGCAGGCGCCCGCTCTGGATCCAGAGCGTCACGGTGCGCGGGTGGACCTTCCAGGCCCGCGCGAGGACCGACGGCCGGACGATGTCCTTCACCCGCGGAGCTCCGTGCGCGAGGCCACCGCGTCGTCGACGATGCGCGCGAGCCCGTGCTCCGGTACGAAGCCCAACACCGCTCCCGCGCGGGCGATATCGGCCACCAAACGCTCGGGATCGCCCGCGCGACGAGGGCCCAGCGCATGCGGCACCGGCCGGCCGGTGGCACGCTCCACTTCACGAAGTACTTCCCGAACCGAGGTGCCGACGCCAGCGCCCAGGTTGAGCGCCACGCTCTCGCCGGTTCGCTGCAAGTGCGCGAGGGCGAGCACGTGGGCCCGGGCCAGATCGTGCACGTGCACGTAGTCGCGAATGCAGGTGCCATCGGGGGTGGGCCAGTCGGTGCCGAACACCGTGAGCGGCCCGATGCGCCCGAGGGCCGCGTCGATGGCCAGGGGAATCAGGTGCGTCTCCGGGTGGTGCCGTTCGCCGAGACCGGGATCGGCGCCGGCGGCGTTGAAGTAGCGGAGCGCCGCGTAGCGAAGACCGTGGGCGCGGCCTTCGGCGGCGAGCATTTGCTCCACCGCCCACTTGGTCTCGCCGTAGGGGCTCTCCGGCCGCTTTTCCGCGCTCTCGGGGATGGGCGTGCGCTCCGGCGTCCCGTACACCGCCGCGGTGGACGAGAAAACGATGTACTGTACATCGGCATCGCGCATCGCCGAGAGCAGCACCCGTGACGCGTGGACGTTGCGGTCCCAGTACGCGAGCGGCTCGCGGGTGGACTCGCCCACCTGGATGGCGCCGGCAAAATGCAGCACGCCGCTCACCGGGCGCTCCGCGAAGGTGCGCGCCACGAAGGCCGCATCGCGCAGATCGCCGATGGCGCTGCGGGCCCCCTCGGGGATGGCGTCCAGGTGACCGGTCGAGAGGTCGTCCAGCACGGTCACCGCGAAGCCCTCTTGCAGGAGCACGCGGACCGTGTGGGAGCCGATGTAACCGGCGCCGCCGGTGACGAGAATGTGCGGTACCATGGGACCCGTGCGATGGCTTTATCACATTCTCCCGACCGAGGCCGCGCCCTCCCTGGAGGCGCCCGCGGGCCGATCGTTCGCGCCCCCGTCGCTGGGGGCCGAAGGCTTCCTGCACGCCTCCTACGCGCCGAAGGTGACCGAGAGCGCCGCCTTGTACTTTCCCCCGGGCAGCGCGCTCTCGGTGCTGCGCATCGATCCGCGTCGGCTTCCGTGCTCGGTGGTGGAGGCTGCCACGCCCCGCGGCCCCATGCCGCACATCCACGGCGCCGTTCCCCTCGACGCCATTCGCGGGGTCCAGTCGCTCGACGACTTCGCGGCCGTCGCGGCCGACGAGGTGCGCGGCACCGCCCTCGGCTTCGTGGGCTTCGCGGGCATGACCCTGCTCGATCTGGTGGGCGTGCTCGATCCCGTCTCGCGGGTCCGCACCATGGGCTTCGATCCCGAGGCCACCTGCGAGGTCACCACGCTCGACGGACCGTACGCACAGGACGGTCTCACGGTGTCCAGCGGACGCCAGCTGCCGCTCGACCGCTACGACGTGGTGGTGGTGGCCGGCGGCGTGCCGGCGCGCACCTTGGCCGACGATCCCGCGGTCCGCGCCTACTTCCAGGCCTATCCGGAGAACCGCCTGGCCGCGTCGGTGTGCACCGGCGCGCTCTTCTGGGGCGCTGCCGGTCGGCTCCGGGGCGTTCGCGCCACCACGCACCACAGCGCCCTCGATGGGCTCGCGGCCTTCGGCGCCGAAGCCGACCCCGGCGCGCGTGTGGTCGATGCGGGGCAGCGGATCACCGCGGGTGGCGTCACCGCAGGGCTCGACCTGGGCATCGCCCTGGTGCAGCGCCTCTACGGCGCCGACGTCGCTGCCCGCATCGCGAAACAGATGGAATATACACCCAACCTCTGACCTCCGGGATCAGGGCGGAATGGTGCGGGTACCGGCCAGCGTCTCCGGGAGCTCGTCGCGGTAGAGACCGCGCCAGTCCACCACGTCGACCTCGTGGGGAAACGCCTTGTACTCCACGGTTTGCCGCTGCCCCACCGCCTCGCCGGCGATCTGCAGCGGCGAAGGCCGCGAGAAGGTCATGCGCACGTGCGTCGCGAACCAGTCGTGCATGCCCTCGAGCGGATGCTCGCCGCGCCAGAGCTTGGGGATGTCGCGGATGGCGCGCACGGTGCTCTGGTCGTAGACGCGCACGTTCATGAGCCGGGGAAAGCGCTCGGCGAACGGGTACGCGCGGAAGCGAAAGCCGAACTCCGGGCAGGTGGCGGCCCCCACCACGCTGGCCATGCCCTCGTAGAGCACGGCGCCGCGGCGCACGCCTTCGAGCTTCCGCAGGCCGCGATTCTCATCCACCGTGAAGACCTCGTCGCCGAGGTTCTCGATCATCACGTGCGGGCGCCCGAAGAGGATCGACTTGGGCGCCGACCGCAGCAGCATGGCGCTGAGGTAGCCGTAGACGCTCTTGTTCAGCGTGCGAACCGGGCCCTTGGTCTGCTCGATCT
>JABFRG010001159.1 GCA_013141295.1 Polyangiaceae bacterium | reverse complement strand
GTCGGAGGACTACGCGGACGTGGCGCGAACCTTGGAGCGCGCAGGCGCGGTGAACGCGGCGGCGGCTCTCCTGCGGCGCGAACCGAGCGCCGCCGGGTGGAGCCTGCTCGGCGAAGCGTTGGAAGCCTCGGGCGACGTCGAATGCGCGACGCAGGCCTACGGCTCCCTCGCCGACCTCTATCCGGAGCGGGCAGAGATGCTCCGCGCGGCGGCCGTGCGCATCGACCGCGCGAGACCGGGCGACGCCACGGCCCTCTCGCTGCTGCGGCACGCCCGCGACGACCGGCCCGATCAGCCGTCGTCGCACCACCTGCTGGGCCTCACGCTGCTCCGCGCCGGGAAGTACGACGCTGCGTTCGAGGCGCTGGCGGGGGGGCTGGGGCGTGTGTACGAGGCGCGGTACCACGGCGCCACCGATCTCCTGCGCAGCGATCTGCGCCTGGCGGCCATGGCCTGGTCGACCAGCGAGCCGCTCCGCGCCGCCGAGATCGCACGACGCATGTCGGTCGCCGGCGTTCCCTTCCTGGAAGGAGAAGACGCGCCCGGCCTCCGGGCTTCGCTCTCGTGGGAGACCGACACCAGCAGCCTCGGGCTCTCGGTGCTCGACGCACCGGACGAGCCGCGCGCCGTCCCCCACCTTCACGTCGCCGAGGCGCACGACGGGTTCGGTCCCGAGATGGTGCTCCTCGACGCGCGCGCCACGCGGTCCATCGGCGTCCGCCTGGAGCGCCGGGGTGTGGGCGGCGAGGTGCTGGGCGTCGCGCACGTGATCCGCCACGGCTCCCGCGGCGCCGATCTCCGCATCGAGACGCGCCCCTTCGTCCTCATGAACGAGTACGCGGAGCTGCCGCTCGGCTCGGTGGTCGATGCCACTCCCGCCGCGCTGGCGCAGAACGGGCGGTAGCCGCAGCCGCGTGCTACCGTGGTCCACCTCGATGCCGGAAGCAGAACATCGACCGGTGCGCGTGGTACTCGACACCAACGTGCTCGTCTCGGCCATGCTGGGGCCGGGTCGGGTGCCCGATCTCCTGGTTGCCCTGCTCGTCGCGCAGCGCATCCCGATCCTGTATGATGCACGCATTCGCGCGGAGTATGCCGACGTGATCATGCGTCCGAAGTTTCGCGCAATTCCGGCGGCCAGGCGGGAGCGCCTGCTGGCCGACGTGCTCGAGGTGGGCCTGGAGCTCTCGAACGTCGGGCGCTACGACGGTCCCCTCGCCGACGAGGACGATCGCATGTTCGTGGAGGTCGCGCGCGCGGGCGCCGCGTACGCGTTGATCACCGGCAATCTCCGCGACTACCCGCCGTCGCTGGGCTTTCCGGTGCTTCCGCCGGCGACCGCGCTGGCCGAGCTCGGCCCGCCTTGCGCCGCAACGATCGACCGCACGAGCTCGTCGTAGGCATCCTTCATCGGCAGCTCGGTGTCGACGAAGAGCTCCCGGCGGATGCTGGAGGTGGTGCCGCCGGTCTTGGGGTTGATGCCGGTCTCCGGAACCTCGCGCCAGCGCACTCCGATGCCGCGCTTCTGCCAGGCGGGGACGTCGTTGAAGTTGATGCCGTGCTGGAACAAGAGCTCGTTGCGCTCCGCGACCGAGACGCCTTTGAGCTTCTGCGTCGCATCGTGATCGCTCATGCCCTGCCGGCGCAGGAGCCAGTAGGAGTGGCCGTTGAGGGCGTTGCGGTGGGCGTCCTCGTGGCGCCAGCGAAAGTAGTCGACCACGTCCTCGTCCCGAGGAAACTGCGAGATGCGCGCGTCGAAGGCGCCCAGCGCCCCCAGCTCCAGCGAGAACTTGGCGCTCGCCTCGCCGGCCAGCACCGAGAGGTACTTCCGCAGCTTGCGCCCGAAGAGGCTCTCGTCGCGCCGGAACAAGAGCGAGAGCTCGTCGCTCTGGGTGTATCCGTAGAGCACCGAGAACCCGCAGTTAGCCGCCAGGTGCACCAGCGTGGCCACCATGCAGTCGCGAAAGCGCTCGTCGTAGGGCGCGTCGAACTTCTGCGACACGCGCGTGAGCTGCGAGAACGAGCGCCCGTCGATGCGCGCGACCATGTGCATGCCGGGGAGGACGCAGTGGTCGTGGGCGGTCTCGTAGACGCGCATCCGCCGGTCCAGTTGCTCGAACTTCATGGGCTCCCAACACTACCGCGCTTTCGGATACTCTCGCCAGCGATGGATCGCGAGGAGGCCGAGGACGCCCTGCAGATGCTGCGGAAGCTCGCGTCGAAGACGCGCGACGATACGGCCCTGCAGAACTGGGGGCTCATCTGGATGTGCTCGGCGGTCACCAACAGCGCGGGCTTCTTCGGTACCCACCTGCTCATGAGCCGCGGCAGCTTCGCGCCTCTTCCCTACGTGGGTTTGTGGGCGGTCGTCTTCGTCTTCAACGGCGCGTTCATCCTGCTCCTCAAGGGGAAGGCCGAGGGCGCGCCTTCGTTCATCGATCGCACCACCTTCGCCATCTGGAACACCTTCATCCTCGGCATGGCCATGACCGCGCTGGTGAACTACCTCATGGGCATCCAGGTGATGCTATTCATGCCCGCGGTGGCCAGCGTGCTCGCCGCCATGACCTTCGCCATCATGGGCTCCATCATGGGGCGCGCGTGGTACGGCCCGGCCGCGGTGTGGGCGCTCATGGCGGTGGTGCTCGCGCTTCGACCGCGGGAGCAGTTCGCTATCTTCGCCGCCATGTGGCTGGTGACCCAGGGCACCGGCGGGGCGCTGCTTCACCGGGCCAAGCTCCGGCTCCGGCGGGCCGCATGAGCAAGCGCTCGCTGCCCCAGATCGCCGTGCTGGCCGCGCTCACCGGCGCGCCCCACGGCCTGCGACCGGCGACGCTCCTCCAGAGCCTGGCCGAGGTCGACGTCGACGCCGACCAAGCACTGGTCGCCGTGGACGCCCTGGTGGCGGGGGGCGAAGTCTCGGTTCAGGGCAGCGTGCTGGTGCTCTCGCAGCGGGGCGCCCGGGCACTGCTCGACGTGCACGCGCAGATCGAGCGCGCCATGGATCCTTCGCCGAGCACGCCGGGCATGGAGGAGTGCCCATCGATTCCCTGGCTCACCACGGTGCAGACCCACTGGCTGGACGCGGTCTCGCTCAACTATGCGGTGGACCCGGCGGCGCTGGCGCCGCTGTTGCCGAAGCCGCTGGAACCGGAGATTCACGAAGGGTGCGCCTGGGTGCAGGTGCTCGCCTCGCGGCTCCGCGACATGCGGCCGCAAGGTATGCCGGCCCTCTTCGGCGTCAACTTCCACCAGGTGAGCTATCGTGCGGCGGTGCACTATCGCGCGGGCCACGGCACGCGCCGGGGCGGCTACTTCTTGCGCAGCGAGACCGACAACGCGGTCATGCGCGCAGTGGGCAACGCCCTGGTGGAGTTCAGGTTCCACGACTTCGAAGCGGCCAAGGTGTCGCTCGAGCGGCGCGCCGACCTGCTCGAGCTACGGGTCGACCCCGAGGGCACTTCCGACGTCGGTCGCGTCGCGGCCGATCTGCGGGTCGACGACCGACGCGAGCCGCCAGCGAGCTCCCGCTGGAAGTCGCGCGAGACCATGCAGCGCGCGTTGGTGGACTGCTTCGACGCCTTCGGCGTCGACCCCGCGGGATGGGTGTATGTTCTCACCATCGATCGCGATCCCTGGCGTGCGGTCTTCGCGACGCCCACCCGGGTCGAGGTCGCCTGGATGGACCAGGGGCCCCTGCGCGGCGCGGTCCTCGACTCGGCCCTGCACATCCCCTCGCCCTGCGGATACCGCTGGCGTCCGCTGCGCCGCGAACGATTCCTGCCGTGAGCGCCGAGGCGACCGCGATCCACAAGAGCGTGGTGATCACCGGGTCCACCAAGGGCCTGGGCTTCGAGCTCGCCCGGAGCTTTCTCGCGCGCGGATGCGGCGTGACCCTCTCCGGCCGCGACGAGCAGGCGCTCACGCGGGCCCTCGCCACACTCCGGCGGGAGCACGGGATCGATCGGGTGGCCGGGATTTCCGGCGACGTCACGTTGCGGGCCGACGTGGAGGCCCTGTGGGCGCGCGCGGCGGCGGTGTTCGGGCGGGTCGACGTATGGATCAACAACGCCGGCACCACCAACCCGCAAGTGCCCTTCGCCGACCAAGACGCCTCGGACATCTGCGCGGTGGTGGGTACCAACCTCGCCGGCACCATGCTCGGCTCGTGGGTGGCGATCCGCGGCATGCGCGCCCAGGGATTCGGTGCACTCTACAACATGGAAGGGTACGGCAGCGACGGAAGCCGGCAGCCCGGCATGTCGACCTATGGCAGCACCAAGGTGGCGGTGCGCTATCTGACGCGCTCGCTGGCGGCCGAGCTTCGCGACACGCCCATCGTGGTGGGCGCGCTGAGCCCCGGCGTCGTGGTCACCGACCTGCTGCTCGACGTATACGCCCGCGGCGCGCCCGAGAACTGGCGACGCGCCCGGCGCATCTTCCAGTTCATCGCCGACCGCACCGAGACGGTCGCGCCCTGGTTGGCCGATGCGGTGCTGGCCAACCAGAAGACCGACGTGCGCCTGGCCTGGATGACGGTGCCGCGCGCCATCGCGCGCTTCTTCATGCCGCACTACCACCGGCGCAAGCTACTCCCGGAGTGACCCCCAGCGACGCACCGATAGCGGTGGTCGGCTGCAATCTCTAACGCGGGCGCAGCTGGTCCATGCGGACGCGATAGGTCTCGCCGCGGAATACGACCCACGCTTCTTCCAGGTTCGCGAGCTGGGCGTTGTCGACGGTGAAGTCGAACCACGCGGTCCCGCCGCCATTCATGGTGGACCCCACAGCCGGGGCGCCCGAGGACGCGCGCACGGAAAGCTCGCGTCGCTGCTCCCGTTCCTGGCCTCGCACGTGCAGCTCGACGTCGCGGTAGTCGAGGTGCTCGGCGTCGGAGACCGTGACGTTGAACACCAGCATGGGCGCCTTCGTTTCGCCCTTGCGCAGCGAGAGCGAGCCCCAGGTGCCCCCGATGCGCACCACCGGCGATTCGAGATCGCCGGCCAGCATCGAAGGCGCGACCCCCGTGCTCACGCGGGCAGAGGGAGGCGGATACGGGGCGAAGCCCACCACGAGCGAGAGGCCCAAGAAGAGGAAGAGACGAGAGGTCATGCCCTTCCTACGGCCGGGCCGGCGGAAGGGTCCATCCGCCGGCGCGATTGGCTCAGCCCTTGCGCGAGGCGACCTTGGCGCGGTCGAGCATGGCGTGGAGGAGCACGTTGCAACCGGCCTCCAGGTGCTCGGGCTTGGCGTCCTCGATCTCGTTGTGGCTGATGCCGTCCTTGCACGGAACGAAGATCATGCCGGCGGGCGCAAGGCGCGCCATGTACACGGCGTCGTGGCCCGCGCCGGAGACCGCCTCCATGGTGGAGTAGCCGAAGGTCTTCGCGCCCTTGGCCACCGCCTCGATGCAGCCCTTCTCGAACGGGCACGGCGGGAAGTACGAGACCTGCTCGATGGAGATTTCGAGACCCGACTCCTTCGAGGTCTTCTCGATGAAGGCGCGGATCTCCTTGTCCATGGTGTCGAGGCGCTCGTTGTCGACGTTGCGAAGGTCGATGGAGAACTTCACCGTGCCGGGGATCACGTTGCGGCTGTTGGGGTGCACCTGCACGAAGCCCACGGTGCCGCGGCCATAGGGCGGGTAGCGGTGGGCGATGGCGACCGTCTCTTGCATGATGCGCGTGGCCACCTGGAGCGCGTCCTTGCGCAGCGCCATGGGAGTGGGGCCGGCGTGCGCCTCCATGCCCTTCACCACGCAGTCGTACCAGCGGAGGCCGAGCACGCCGGTGACCACGCCGATGGTCTTGTCGGCATCCTCCAGCACGGGTCCCTGCTCGATGTGCGCCTCGAAATAGGCGCCCATGGGGTGCTTGCCCGGCTCCTCGGTGCCCACGTAGCCGATGCGCTCGAGCTCCTCTTTCACCGTCTTGCCGGCGACGTCTTTTGCAGCATACACGGATTCCAGGGAGAAGGCGCCGGCGAACACCCCGGAGCCCATCATGACGGGCACGAAGCGCGAGCCCTCTTCGTTGGTCCAGAAGATGACCTCGAGCGGGGCTTCGGTCTCGATGCCGCGATCGTTGAGGGTGCGCACCACCTCGAGCCCGGAGAGGACGCCGTAGTTGCCGTCGAACTTCCCGCCGGTGGGCTGGGTGTCGATGTGGCTGCCGCAGGCGATGGGCGGGAGCGCCTCGTTGCGCCCCTTGCGGCGCATGAACACGTTGCCGATCTTGTCGGTGGTGATGGTGAGGCCCGCGGCCTTGCCCCAGGAGACGACGAGATCGCGCCCCTGCTTGTCGAGATCGGTGAGCGCCAGGCGACACACGCCGCCCTTGGGCGTGGCGCCAATCTGCGCGAGCTCCATGAGCGAAGCCCAGAGCCGCGCCCCGTCGACTGCAATTTCGGTCCCGTCTCGCTTTACGACGTCGTTCATGGCGCGGATCCTTTCAGAAAGGCGCGATGGTAGATCGGAAGACCAGGGTCCGGAAGCGCCTCGCCTCGGGCGATCGCCTTCCCCGCGCTGCCGCAGCGCGTCAGGTCACTCTTCGGCGTGGAGCGACTCGTACACGGTGGCGCGGAGATCGTCGGCCTGGCCCTCGAGCCCCAGCGCGGTGGCAAGGGCGGCCTGGAACGCCTCTTCCTGCGGATTGGTGGAGAGGTCCGAGAGAGTCATGGCGAACGCCAGCGAGAACGCGGTCACGCGCTCGCCCTTGGTGGTGAGGCGAGCGGCGGCCTCCTGAAGGCGCTCCAGGCGCGTCTTGCCGCGCACTTCAGTGTACTCTACAATCTTCGCTTCGGGGTTCTCGACACCCAGCGCCGCGGCCACCTTCTGCAGCTGCGCGGTCTCGTCGGGGCCGACTTCGCCATCGACCGACGCCGCCAGGAACACCACCTCGAACACCGCCGCGGCATCCGGGGCCTGCGCAGAGTCGCGGTAGCTGGTGGAGGCGAGGAATTCGGCAGAGAGCAGGGGCGTGAGATCCATGGCCCCGCACAGTAGAGCCCAACGCCCTGCCGCGTAAAGCGCGCTACTTGGGCTGGGGCGCGATGACCGGGGCGGAGGTGGTGACGCCCGCGCCGGCGAACTTGCTGCCGGTGATGGTGCTCACCAGGCACGCCGACGAATCGGAGGTGCGGATCTCGACGATCTCGCCGGCCCGGGAGAACCCGAAGACCTTCTCCTGGTAGGCGGCGATGCCGTAGAGGCTGCCGAACTCCTTGGGAGAGGCTGCGTTGCCGCACCAGCTGCCCTTGTTGATGGTGCCGCGCACGCCCTTGAGCACGCTCTGGGTCCCCGGCTTCACGGCTGCGACGTTGACCTCGATGAGGGTGTCGACCGCCGAGCAGGTGCCGTTCTTGGGGCAGGTGCGCACGGTGGCGAAGCCGATGGGGTTGCCCTTGTTGGCCAGGAACACCACGTCGCCGGAGAGCTGGAACGCCTCACCCTTGGAGTCCTTGCCGAGGGTGCCCACCTGGGTGGTGCGACCGGTGTTGGCGTCGACCTGGTAGAGCTCGCCCGCCACGTTGACGGCGATGAGCACTTCTTCCTTGGACACGGTGTTCTCCGGGGCCACCGTGAGACCGTAGAAGCGCGAGCCGGACGGCAGCGTCCATGTGTCGTCGCAGTGCACCTTGCCGGTCTGGAGCGTGAGCGGGTAGGCGGCGGTCTGGCTCACGCCATAGATCTTGCCGGCCTTGGTGACACCGATGTCGGTCATGGCGTCGCCGCCGCTGCCCGAGACGCAGTCGAAATCGCCCAGCGCCACCGGGGCGGCGTTGACGTTCTCGGGATCGAGCTCGAAGAGCGAGGTGTCGGTGTGCGCGTAGAGCAGCGTCTTCTCCGGCTTGCTGGCGTCTTCCTTGGGAAGGCCCGAGGAGCCGCCGAAGCCGGAGCTCTGGCCGGAAGAACCGCCGTCGCTGGCGCCCCCGTCGGCATCGCTGTCGAAGCCCGTTCCGCTGGCAGCGCAGCCGGCGACGAGGACGAGCGCGTAGGCGCGCAGAAGCTTGGTGCTCACGAGAAGGGACGCAGGGGTACGCATCGAGCGTGGGCTTTAACACACAAATCCGCTTCGGCCACCCGCGGCGTACGGGGCTGCACACATGTCACGCGGACGTCACCGCGCGTCAAGGCGCTCCGAGCACCCAGCGCGCCAATGCGGCGCCCTCAGTGCAGTGCGGGGACCTGGCCGGTGTCGAACAGGTCGCCCAGGTCGTTGGCGGCGGAGACGGTGGGTAGAACCGGGACACCGAGCATCAGCTCGATGCTCTTGAGGAGCGAGCTGTGGGAGTACGCCACGGTCGACGCGGCGCCGGCCTTCACATGGCTCCCGAGGGCGTAGAACGGGATGAGGTTCGACGCGTCGCCCTCGTCCCAGGTGAGGAAGACCACCGAGTCGTGCGCCGTGGCCTACGCCAGGATCGCCGGGAGCTCCTGCTTCAGCCAGGCATCGCCCGAAATCCTGGGTTCCGAGCGGAATTCTCGCGCGATCCCTCGCGAATCCGCGGGGTGCCGCGGAACGCGTCCGTGGCGCCGAGCGATGCGCGGACGGGACACACGATGGCTGCGCCCCTCACGCGAACGGTTGCGCGAACTCCGTCACGAACGGCGCGTGATCGCTGGTGCCGACCTCGGCGCGAACCCCGGCGGCGCGGGCTTCCTTCGCGAGCCCTTCACTGGCCAGCACGTAGTCGATGCGCCAGCCCACGTTGCGCGGGCGCGCGGCCTTCCAGTAGGGCCACCAGGTGAACATCTTGTCGTTGTCCGGGTGGAGCGCGCGGCCGGTGTCGACCAGGCCGGTGGCCAGCAGGCGATCGAAGAGCACGCGTTCTTCCGGCCGCTGGCCGATGGCGTCGGCCTTGCGCTGGGTCTTGTGGAGATCGATGTCGCGGTGGGCGATGTTCAGGTCGCCGGTGATGATGAGCGGATTGCCCGCGGCGATCATCTCGCCGGCCCAGGCGATCATCGCTTCGTAAAAGCGAAGTTTGGCCTCGTAGTCCTTGCCGCCGTTGGGCGCGTAGACGCACGCGACGTGGGCCTTGCCGATCTCCGCCACCAGCACCCGGGTCTCCATGTCGAAGGCCGGCACGTAGAAGCGCGGCGCCGGAAGCTCGTCGCGCACGTGGATGCTCACGCCGGAGTAGCCACCCTTCTGGCCGTGCCAGTGGGTCGCGTATCCCGGCAGGCTGCAGGTGTCGATCTCCACCTGCTCGGGCGAGGCCTTGATCTCCTGCAGGCAGAGGATCTCGGGCTTCTCCTGGAAGGCCCACATGGAAACTTCTTTGCCCCGAGCCCGGATGCCGTTCACGTTGAACGTCGCGACTTTCATCGCGGCGCACCATACACGCCCCTGAACGCCCGTAAAGAGCCCGCCGCCGATGGTTCAGTCGAGCAGCAGCTCGGCCAGCACGTACGGTTGCACGATGACGAAGCGAAAGCGCGGCTCTGCCGGCTGCGCGGTCCAGGCTGCGAGCTCCTCCGGCGTGGGCTTTCGCAAGAGCCCCTGCCCGAGCCACAGGGCCACCACTGCGCTGCGGTTCTTGGCGATGGCCACCGCCACGTCGACCAGCCGCAGCGAGGGCGAAACCACGAACAGCGCGTCGCGCACCACATGGGGGCGAAGGGCCGCAAAGTCGGTGACCAACGACTCGGCCGCCAGCTTGCTCTCGAGATCCTCCGGCGAGGTTTCGCCGGAACCGTCGTTCGTTCTCACTTCAAGAGGCCTTTCAGCCAGAGCTCCATGGCGCGCTCGTCGTAGTTGGCCGAGGCGCTGCTGGTCGAGTCGTTCTCGTTGCACCGCGGCCGGATGGCGGTGAACGACTGGGTCGCACGCTTCTTCGCGGTACGGCGCTCGAACACCGTGACGGCGGCGTCGGTGAACCACTGCTTGAGGCCGTCGCAGTAACGGAACGTGCGATTCTCGGCGAGCACCGCCACCAGGTCGACGTCGCGCGCGAGCTCCGCGCGGCCGAAGATGCGCGGCTTGTAGCCGGTGACGAACACCGCATTGTCCTCGCTGGCGCCACCCGGGGCCTCGCCTTCGAAGAGCACCGGCGCGGTGGCGGCCGATGCCAGGTACGTGCCGAGTGGATACTTGAGCGCGTTCGCCGAGAAGTTCATCTTCGTGGCGAGCTTGCTGCCGTCGGAGAACTCGAGCTCCAGGGGAATGTCGAAGTTGCTCAAGGGATATTCCTTGAACACGTCCTCGAGCTTCACCTTGTTGTAGTAGGGCGAGAGCTCGGTGCTCACCGAGAGCAGGCGGGTCGTCGTGCGGGCCTTCTGCCCGCCGAAGTCCACCGTGGTCTCCGGCTCGATGTCGCGAAAGTCCAGGCGGAACGTCGACGCGTTCAAGGTGCCACTGCAGGCGCGCCCTACGCACGACACCTCGCGGGTGGCGGTGGCGTAGCGCACCAGCGGCTGCCGCCGGGCCAGCACCGTGCTGGAGCCATAGCGGTACTTGGATTTCCCCATGCTGCCGGGCTTCATGCCGTCGGCGTATACGTAGAGGTTCTTCTCGAGGACGTTCTCGTTCCAGATGGGGATGATCAGCGTGGCCTTGCCGCTGGCGTCGGTGCGCACCTTGTTGGAGTAGGAGCTGCCGGCGTAGCCGCCCGCGGGCGGGAGCGGACGCGCGAGACCGGGCGTCGACGGACCACCGAGCGCGCTCGGCGGCGTGTCGGTGCCACCGCCGGACGCGTAGACGTCGACGTTCGGCTCCGTCTGCACCTCGACGCGAATCTTCTCGCGGCCCCCCTCGACCACCACGGTGGCGGTAGACTTGACCTCGAGGGGCTTGGCCTTGCACCCCACGGCGAGAGCAGAGGCGACGACGACGATCGACAGGAGGGGACGGTTCACGGGCGCCATGGTTCTTCGGGAGGTGTGCGGTGTCAAACGTCACGACGCCAGCGGGCGCCGAAGGCGTTGTACGATCCCGCGCCCCTCGTTCTTCCCCACCGAATTCATTGAGGAATTACTCAATAGCGGCGTGAACGCTTGGGAAACCCGCGGAGCGAGCGCACCATCGAATCTACCGTGAACCACCGATTCGAAGTCTTTTACGATGGCGAGTGCCCCCTCTGCATGCGGGAGATTCGCCTGCTGCGGCGCCTCGATCGCAAGGAGCGAATCCTCTTCACCGACATCGCGGCCAAGGGCTTCGACGCCAACACCGTGGGCCTGACCCAGGAGCGCCTGATGGCCAAGATCCACGGGCGCATGCCCGATGGCTCCCTGGTGGAAGGCGTCGAGGTGTTCCGGCAGCTCTACTCCGCGGTGGGCTTCGGCATACTGGTGGCCCTCACCCGCATTCCGGGAATCTCGCACCTCATGGACCTCGGCTACCACTGGTTCGCCGCCAACCGCCTGCGCCTCACCGGCCGCTGCACCAAAGATACCTGCGAAGTACACGCACCCGGCACGCTGAACTGAGCTCAGCTCAGCGGCGCGCTCGTCGGCCCTCTTCGTCCTCTTCGTCGGTGCTGTCGGAGGGAAATGTCTCGCCGATGCGTACCTGCGTCGCGGGGACCTCTGCCACTGCTTCTTCTTCGGTCATCACCGCCGCGGGCTTGCGAGCAAAGGCCACGGCGGCGCCCACGAGGGAGAGCGTGTAGACGGCGAGCGTCGCAGTGAGCGCGCTCATCGTGACGAGGTGATAGTCGGAGAAGGGGAGCCCGCTGGTCCACGGGGTCACGCGTGCAGCCACGATGGTGGCGCCGAGGACGAGCACGGCCATCACTTCGCTGGCGTACCTGCCGGCATGCTGTCGCAAAAGAAGTCCCATGAGAAAGGTGACGGGCACGGCGCAAACCCCCGCCGTGGCGAGGGGGTCGACCCACCAGGGGCGCGGGTGGAAGTGAACCCCGAGGTCGAAGACGAACGGATAGCCGACGAGCGGGATCGCCGCGGCCACGAAGAACGAGAGAAACGCGGCCGCCCCCACCAAGCGGGGAACCGGTAGCTGCCGCCGCTCCGTGACGCGACCCGCGCGGTACGCGCCGCCGCCCTCCACCGGCACCTCGACCACGGCGCTACCCCAATCGCGACGCCACGTCTTGCGTGCGAGCAGGTACGACGCGGGCACCGCAGCCACGGTGCACAGGGCGAAAAACACCAGCTCCGACGCGTTTGGAGGCTCCTCGGGGGCGAGCGCGATGGCGGCGTCGGGCATCGCGACACGATACTATGCAGCCCTCGGGAAAGAAACGAGTCGTCGACACCTGCCGACATACGTGCATAGCGCACGCGATTGTCGGTGGCACCTCACCCGTCCATCAGCTCGGGGTGACCGGCGCGGCGGCGGGCGCGGGCGTATCGGGCTGCTCGGGCGTGGCTGCACTCGCAGGCTGTTCGTGCGCGCGGTCGCCGGAGAGGAACTTCAACAGGTGCTGGCGTGGGCGGCGTGGTCCAGCACCCAGACCACCTTCGGCGCAGGGTAAAGGGGAGTACAGCGCGCCCACCATGTGCGACGCGGCCACCGCGGGAGCTCGGTGGCCGGGCGTGCTACCTTGAACCGTCCATGTCCAACGTCCGCATTCTCCAGGTCGCCGCCGGGCTGGGTCTCGTCATCGCCGCGTGCTCGAGCGCCGAGCGGCCGCCGTTCTACGTGGCCACGTCGGTGCCGGCGGAAGGCGGGGCGAGCTCCGGATCGAGCGGTGGGGTAGCGCCGCGAACCGGGGCACCCGAGGAGTTCATCAAGAGCTTCTGCGGCATGGTCGGCGCCTGCTGCACGGGCTACGGGCGCAACACCGATGGCTCGCCGTGTCGGGCGTTCGTGGACCAGGGCGGGCCTTTCGATCCGCTGCGCGCGCAGGCGTGCCTCGACCAGTTCTCCGCGCTCACCAAGCTTCATCCCCTCGCCTGCGCCACATTTCAGTCGTCCGACTGCGTGCTCGCTGCGCGCGGGACCACGGCGCTCGGCGCCACGTGCACCCGCGACACCGACTGTGCGCCTTCGGACGCGGGCGTTCCTCGCTGCCGGTCGGTGTGCACCCTCGAGCGGCGCGGCAAGCTGGGGGAGACATGCACCCGCACCTTCGCGCTCGACGGCTCCCAGAGCCTACTCAACGGCGCGGTCGAGGCGGACGGCTACACCATGTGCTGGGAGAAGGACGGCCTCGTCTGCGATGCCACCACCAAGAAATGCGGGCCGGTCCACGATCTGGGCAAGCCCTGCGATCCATTCCAGCTCGAGTGCGGTTCCGGCGCATGGTGCCCGCAGGAGACCGGCGCCACCTGCTCGGCGCCCCTGGCCATCGGTGGCGAGTGCCTGCCCACGACCGCGGTGCCCCAGGGTCACTACTGCGACGCGGGCGGCTACTGCGATGCTACTAGCAAGAAGTGCAAGGCACTCGATGCGGTGGGCGCAGCCTGCGCGCAGGCGGAAGGCTTCAAGTGCGTGACCGGCACCTGCAACGGCAGCAGCAAGTGCGCGACGCCGGTGGAAGCCAAGGATCTCCTCCTCTGCGGCTCGCGCTGAACCCCGCTTCGTGGAATGCTGCGCAGCCATGATGCGCACGATTCCCGCGTTGGTCGTTCTCGCCGCGTGCTCCAGCGATCCAGCGCCCGCCACCCCGAGCGAGGCTGGTGTGGATGCCGCCGCGCCGCTCGGCGACGCGAGCAGCGAAGGAGGGAGCGCCTCCGACGCGCGCCCCGTCACCGGTCCGCACCTGGTGTTCGTCTCCACCACCACCGGAGCCGGGAGCACCTGGGGCGCTCACGCCGGCGACGCCATCTGCGCCAAGGACGCCAAGGCCGCGGGCCTCGGCGACCGAACGTTCGTAGCGTGGATCTCCGCCGCCGGGGATCTCGCCATCGATCGGCTTCCCGATGGCATGGCCTGGTACGTCCCCGACGCCCAGCCCCCCAGCCCCGCCACGCAAGCCTTCGCGAGCCGAGCCGCGCTCCGCGCCGGCCCACCTGCGGTGGCCATCAGTCGCCTCGCAGGCGGAGGCGCCGCGCCGCCCCGCACCGTATGGACGGGCCTCGATCAGTCGCGCAACGCAGCGCTCGACTGCGACGGCCGGCGCCTCGGCAGCGGAAACGTTGCCGGCAACGTCGGCATCG
>JABFRG010000459.1 GCA_013141295.1 Polyangiaceae bacterium | reverse complement strand
GGGCTTGTCGCCGCGGTGCTGGAGATCGCCCAGGCCCAGCTGGCCCAAGCTGTTCTTGCCCCAGCACTTGAGGGTCCCGTCGCTGCGCAGCACGCAGCTGCGTCCGCCACGGCTCTGCACGTCGGTGATCGCCGCGGAGGACGGGATGCTGCCGTCGGATGCGTCAGCGGTCTCGCCGCCGTCCGGCTCCAGGTTCACGCCGCCGTCGGGCAACGCACCGCTGTCCACAGCCGGGGTGACGCCGCCGCCGCCCGACAGCTCGATGCCGCAGGCGAGCAACGTGAGCGCAGCGAGCGAGCCCCCGAGGAACCGCAAGCTGCTCCGATGGTGGTGAGTGCGTCGCATTTCGAGCTTCTCCGCGGGTCGAACGTCGAAGCTCCAGCGTAGCAGAAAGTACGCGCCTTGGCAGGCGGTGCCTCAAACCGGGTCGCGGCGTCGGAGCAGGATGAGCAGGATGATCATCATGCCCATGGTCATGCCGGAGAGCACCACCAGCGGCAGCCAGGGAAGGTCCCAGCTCTCGAACCCCCAGGCGCCGGCCAGACGCGTGCTCTGCATCTGCGCGATGGCGCACTCGAAGCGGCCGCCGCTGATGAAGTCGGGTGCGCTGGTGAGTGTGGGATTCTTGAGGTCGATGAGCCACGCCGGGTCGGCCTTCACCGCCGCACGCTCGTAGGCCACGGAGCCCTCGAAGCCCCAGCGGGCGGGCATGACGTACATGAGGGGCTTGAGCCAGTCGTTGGTGGTCATGGGCACCATCAAGCCGCCGAGCACCACCTGCGGAATGAGCGCGATGGGCGTGAGCGACATGGCCGCTTCCGCAGATGTCACGGCCGTCGAGAGGAGGAGGCCCAGCGCCGTCGCGCAGGTCGCCACCAGGACCATGACCATGAGCTCACCGAGGAAGGCGAGGAAGCCACCGTGGAACCCGAGACCGAAGAACACGATACCGAGGAGGATCGTGCACTGGATCACGCAGATGAAGACCAGCGGGATGAACTTGGAGAGGACGTAGTTGAAGAGCGAGAGGTTCACCATGCGTTCGCGCAGGTAGATGGCGCGCTCGGTGACGATCTCTCGGGCCGAATTGCTGGTGCCGAACCACACGCAAGAGACGACCACGAAGAACAACGCCGCCGTGTGGTCGGTGGTGGGCTGCATCCGGCTCAGCAGCTCGGGTCCGGCGTTCTGGCCATTCTTGGTGGCGAGCTCCTGCAGCGCGCCCACGCACCAGAACGGCACCGAAGACTTCTGCGGACCGAACACGAACCAGAGCATGAAGCCGATGATGGGCGCCTGCAGGAACATGATGGCAGCGCCGGCGCGGTCGCGGATCTTCACCTTCCAGTAGCGGGAGATGAGGAGGATCAGCTGATGGAAGAGGGCCACGTCGGCCCGGTGGGGTACGCCCTTGGCAGCGGGTTCGGTGCCCACCGCACGGCGTCCCGAGTACATCTGCTGGAACACCGGGTTCTCGTTGCGGAAGAACTCGGTGCGCCAGGCGCGCGCCGCCTCCAGACGCGACACCGCGCGGGCGATGTTGGGGTCGCGCTTCTTCATCTCCTCTTGCACGTACCGTTCGCGCACGTTGAGCATGTCGAACATGTCGCGCGGGTTGTCGATGTTGCGCCCGGCGTGGCCCGGAGCCAGCGCGCGGTAGGGGCTGCTCGGCGCGTCGAGGATCTGCTGGAAGAAGCGGTACGACGGATCGCCGGTGGGGCCGAAGTACGTGGGAATACCGCCGTAGCCCATGATGAACGTGAGATTGAACTTCTCGTATTCGTCCTTGGCCGGCTGGTGGATGGTCATGATGATGGTCTTGCCGGTGCGCTTGGTGAGCTCCGCCAGCAAGTTGATGAGCGCCGTGGTGTCGTCGGCGGCAAGACCGCTGGTGGGCTCGTCGAGGAAGACGATGACCGGATCGGTCACCAGCTCGAGGGCGATGTTCACGCGCTTACGCTGGCCGCCGGAGAGGACCTTCTTCTCGGGCTTTCCGATCTGCAGGTTGCGCAGGCCTTCGAGACCGAGGTCGCGCAGCGTGGTCTCCACGCGCTGGTTGATCTCCTCGTCGGAGTAGTCCGGCGGGAGCCGGAACTGCGCCGAGTACTTCACCGCTTCGAACACCGTGAGCTCGGGGTGCACGAGATCGTCTTGGGGGACGTATCCGATGGACCCGCGGAGCGCGTCGTAGACGGCGTAGAGGTCCTCGCCGTTGATGCGCACCTGCCCGCTGGTGGGCGGCATGTAGCCGTTGAGGGTGAGCAGCAGGGTCGTCTTGCCGGCGCCGGAGGGGCCCATGAGGGCGATCATGTCGCCCGGCATGGCCTTGAACGAGACGTGGTCGAGGAGGACCTTCATGTTGGCCGCGTTGTCGCGGTCGGGCACGTGGAGGAAGAGGTCCCAGGCTTCGATCTCGTAGAGCGGCCGGCCTGCCCACGAGGCCTGCTGGTCCTCCACCACCACGTTGATCTTCTGATCGCCGATGTGGATGAGCAGCGGCATCGGTCCGATGAAGACCTTCTCGCCGTTGGCCACCGGGACCTTCTGGCCGGGCGCGAGCCGCTGCCCGCGCACGAACGTTCCGTTGGCGCTCTTGAGATCCTCGAGGAAGAGCTGGTCACCCTGGCGGACGATCTGCGCGTGGCGCGAGCTCACCTGCGGGTGGGGAACGACGATCTTGTTCTCCGGCGTGCGGCCGATGCTGATGACGTCGGCCGGGCCGGTCATCGCCAGCTCGCCGATGACCGTACGGTGCTTGCGCGGCGCGCCCTCACCGCCGGGGCCGGCGGGCGGCGCCTGGGGCGGCCCTCCGGCGGGCGCCATGGC
>JABFRG010000373.1 GCA_013141295.1 Polyangiaceae bacterium | reverse complement strand
GTTCCCCCACAGGTGATTGTCGGGGTCGGTGTGGGCGCTGGCGGAGGCCGAAAGATGATACGGCTCGAGCGCGGTGATGTTGCGGAAGAGGCGCTTCACGTCGAAGCCGTGGGCCGCGAAATCGTCGGCGAGGGCGTCGAGCAGCTCCGGGACCACCGCCGGGTTCGAGGGGCGCACGTCGTCCACCGGATCGATGAAGCCGCGCCCCATGAAGTGGCCCCACATTCGATTGACGAACGCCCGGGCGAACCAGGGGTTTTTCGCCTGCACCATCCAGGAGGCCAGGGTTTTGCGTGTATCTTGCGCCTTTTCCAGCGAGGTGCCGTCGAGGGCCGTGGCCTGCGACTTGGCGATGGGCGCGAGATCCGGCGTCTTGCCGATGCGGGGAAACACCCGCGGAGAGTCCACCAGGTTCACCCGGCGAATCCCGGCTGTCTTGCCCTTGTCGATGGCCTCCACCGAGAGGTGCAGGGTGGCCGCGGAGAACTTCTGAAAATCGGTCTGCTTCCACTTCTCGGTCTTGTGGTCGTGGCACTGGGCGCACTGGATCTGCACCCCGAGGAAGATGCGCGACGCATTGCCGGCGAGGTCGGCCGGGGCGTCCACGTGGCGGAGGGTCCAGTTCACTGCGCCGTTCACCGCGGCGCCCGCGTCCTTCTCCGCATCCGGCTCAGGGTCGGCCACCGGCATGCCCATGGCCACCTTCATGCGATCGCCGCCCTGGCTGTTCTGACCGGTGGCGGTCATGAGCTCGTAGACCAGCTTGTCCCAGGGGGTGTTCTTGGCGAGCTCGGCCCGGAGCCAGGCGCGAAACGCGCCGCGGTCGACATCCTTGCCCTTCACCTCGCGGCCCATGAGCACGTCGTCCCAGTAGTTCATCCAATGCTCGGCGTGGGCCGGCGATGCCAGGAGCGTCTCCACCAGCTTGGCGCGCTTGCCTTCGCTGGTGTCGGCGAGAAAGCGCTCGATCTCTTCCGGGGGCGGCAGCGTGCCGGCGAGGTCGATGTACACCCGGCGCAGGAACGTGGCATCGTCGGCCCGCGGCGAAGGTGTGACGCCGGCCTTGGTCCATGCATCATGCAACATTCGGTTGCCGGCATCGATGGCGAAGGCCGGTGCCGCCGGAGCGGCGACTCCGCTGCTGGCGTTGCCGGGCCCGGCGGGGGTGCGCGGCGACGATTGCGCGCCGCCGCATGCGGCAAGGGCGAGGGCGAGAGCGAGAAGGAGCGTTCGCTTCATGGGTACCTACGACACTTAACCGGTCGCTCGCCGCTCGGTCACCCCCGAACCCGAAAAGTTTCGTAAAGGTCCCGCGTAGCTTCTATGTAGACTGAGGTGCCGTCGTGAAGGCCTCCTCGCACCTCGAAGGTCCGGTCAAGCGCGCGCTCCGCGTGTTCTTCTCCCGCGTGATGCGCGTATACTTTCGCGACATCGAGGTCACCGGCGCGCCGCCCGAAGCGCGCACCGGGGGTCGCATCTTCGTGGCCAACCACGTCAATGGCCTGGTGGACCCGGTGCTGGTGCTCACCATGTGCGCCTGCCCCATCTCGCCCATCGCCAAGAGCACACTTTGGAACATCCCCGGCCTGCGCTGGCTCCTGGACTCCGCAGGCGCGGTGCCCATCGTGCGCAAGCGCGACAACCCGGGCAAGAGCGACAAGGACAACGACGCGGTCTTCGAGAAGGTGGCAGAGCACCTGGGACGAGGCGGCAACGTGCTCATCTTCCCCGAGGGCACCAGCCACAACGAACCGAAGATCCTGCCACTGAAGAGCGGCGCCGCACGCATGCTGGCGCGCGCCCGGGCCAGCGGCGCTACCGGGCTCTCGTTCCAGGCGGTGGGCCTCGAGTTCGACGCCCGTGACACCTTTCGCTCGCGGGTGCTGGTGGTGTACGGGCCGGTGCGGCCCCTCGACGAGCTGGGCCTGGAGGGGGACGCGCTGGTGAGCGCGGTGGTCACCAAGATGCGCGAGGATCTGGACGATGTCTTGATCACCGCCGATAGCTGGGACGGCCGCATCCTCACCGCGCGGGTGGCGACGATGTTCGCCAACGACGCCGGCGACGCGAGCCTCGAGGGATGGAGCGCCATCGGACGGCGGGTGGAGACCGCGCGGGATCTCCTGGAGAACGAGGACCCGGCCGCGGTGCGCGCCGTGAAGGACGCGGTACGCGAGTACTACGCCCGGCTGGCCGTCGCGCACACCAGCGACGAGATCGTCTCCGGTGCCGCCAAGGCCACCGAGCGATCGCGCGCGCACCTGGCGCTCTTGCCGCTGGCCTTCGTGGGCGTGCTCTTGTTCATCGTGCCCTACCGCATTCCGCGGGCGGTGGCGGCGCTTGCCAAGGGAAGCCCCGACGTGGCGTCCACCTACAAGCTCGGCGCCGGGCTCGTCGCCTATCCGCTGTGGCTGGCGCTCTTGGTGGCCTCGGCCCTGTACTTCGCTCCGGCGCCGTGGTCGTTCGCGCTGGTGGCGCTGGTGGTCGTCACGCCGTTCGCGGCGCTGTCGTGGCTCGATCGCCAGGACCGCGTGCGGAGCTTGGGGCAGCTCCCGAGCCGCGAGGTGATGGAGTCGCTCCAGAGGGAGCGCGCCGCGGTCATGGCCTCGCTGGTAACAGCGCGCGACCGCGTCGAGGGCGTGGCCGCAGAAGTTGGATGACGACGGAAAGTTCGACCGGCATTGCGCGCAAATCGGCGAATAACGCACTGCGCCATGGCGCAATGCGGTTTGACCTCAAAGGAACGCCCCCGTACCTTTTCGCGCATGCGTCGCGCCTCGCTCTTCGTCGCTTTCCTGCTCGCTGCCTGCGGTAGCGATCCCGATCCCGCGGTGGAGAGCCCGAGCAGCGATGCGGGGAAAGTGACGCCCACCCCTTCCGCCACCAGCACCGCGACCCCGGTGGTGGACGCGGGTGTCGACGCCGAGCCGCCGCGACGGGGGCCCCCCTACCCCATCGTGCTCCTGCACGGGATGGCCGGCTTCAAGAAGCTCACCGTGGGCCCCATCGGCATCGAGTACTGGAGCGGCGTCCTCCCGGCGCTGGCCAAGAAGGGCGAGACCGAGGTCTTCATCACCGAGGCGAGCCCCTACGCGTCCAGCGACGTGCGCGCCCGGGAGATCCAGAAGCAGCTCGAGGACATCCTGCGGAAGACCGGCTCCGCCAAGGTGAACCTGGTGGCCCACAGCCAGGGCGGCATCGACGCGCGCCTCCTCGCCAGCCCGGCGGGCCTCGGTCTCGGCAAGTACATCGCATCGGTCACCACGGTGGCGACCCCGCACCGCGGCAGCCGCGTGGCCGACTTGGCGCTGGGCTTCGTCCCCGGGGGCATCGTCGACGACGCCCTGAGCGCGCTCCTCGGGCTGGTGCAGCGCACCGCCTACGACTTGCGGACCGACGCCAGCCTGCGCGCCCAGCTCCAGCAAATAAGTGTATCGTACATGGATGGCGACTTCAACGCGCGCATCGTGGACGACCCCGGCGTCCGCTACGAGAGCTACGCCGGCCGCTCCAACCTTCGCACCGGTATCGGCGTCTGCGACGGCGCGGTGAACAAGAACAACCCGCTCGATCTCGACGCCATCCAGCCGGAGCTCGCGCCGACGGCGCTGTACCTGGAGAACGGACTGCCGGTGGACGTCAACGACGGCCTGGTGACGGTGCACAGCGCCAAGTGGGGCACCTTCGTGGGATGCGTGCCCGCCGACCACATGGACGAGATCGGCATCGGCCCCGGCATCGGCTTCGATCACGTCGATTTCTACACCAAGGTCGTGGCCCGCGTTCGCAAGAACGGGTTCTGAACGGCTCATGCGCGCGGCCGCGCTCAGCTTGGTCCTTGCGCTCTGCTGCTGCGGCGGCGATGCGATTCGGAGCGCCGAAAGCGCCGATGCCGGCGTAGACGCGGCGGCCGAAGCCGCGGTCGATGCGGCGCCTGACGCGGACGATCCGGCCTTCACCGGCCCCACCGCGTGCACCAGCGGGCGCGTGGGGACGAACCAGGTGGGCTTCGACATGCTCCCGGGACAGGCCTGCAACGCCTGCCACCGCACGCGCGCCATGCGCCTTCTCATGGGGTTCGCCGGCACCGTGTACCCCACCGGGCACGAGCCCGACACCTGCGTCGGCGTGGACGGCGAAGCGCGCGGCACCCGGGTCGTGGTGACCGACGCCAAGGGGCAGGAGCTCGCGCTGCCGGTACGGGCCAGCGGCAACTTCGCCGCACTGCGCAGCGAGCCCTCGGTCACGCGGCTCACGGGTCCCTTTGCGATCCGTGTCGAGGAGGGTGGCCGCGTGCGGCGCATGCAGCGCACGCTGGTTGCCGGTGAGGGCGACTGCAACGGTTGTCACACGGAACAGGGGACGAACGGCGCGCCGGGGCGCATCGTCGCACCCTGAGTGCCCGCACCTAACCTCCGTGAACAGTCCGGGCCACAGCCCAGCCCAGGCCCAGCACGGCGAGTGCGATGGAGAGCGCGCGGCGGCCGTGAAGGCGAAACGCCGGGCTGGTATCGGCCATCCAGAGGAGCGCCGCGAAGAGCGTGAGGGAGCCGATCTGCCCGAGCTCCACGCCCAGGTTGAAGGCGATCACCGGGGCCACCACGGCGCCGCTGGTGAGCTCCCGCAGCCCGTTGGCGAAGCCGAGCCCGTGCAGCAGGCCGAACGGCAGCGCCAGCAAGAAGCGCAGGGTGAAGCGCTTGCGGAACAGATTCTCGAGTCCGATCCAGGCGACGCTCAGGGCGATCGCCGGTTCCACCAGCCGCGGGCCCAGAGTCACCACGCCGAGCGACGAGAGGAGCAGTGAGAGCGAGTGACCGACCGTGAACGCGGTGAGGGTGAGCAAGAGCCCGCGGCGCGTGACCGGCACCAGCAAGAGGCCCAGCAGGAACGCGAGGTGGTCGAGACCGAAAAAGATGTGGATTGCACCGATTCCCATGAGACCGAGCAGCGCGGGCGCCGGCGCTCCGCCAGTGAAGAAGCTCCACTCGCGGCCGGTGAGGGCGATGTCGCGATCCACCGGAGCAACGGTCCCCTCCCCGTGCACGGAGACCAGTTGGGTGTGGGACTTGCCGCGGAGCCACGGAAGCTCGATGCGCGACGGCGTCGCGCCGCGCGGGCACTCCGCCACCAGGAGCACCTCTATGCCGTCGCCCTGCACCGGCACCTCGTCGCCGGAGACCGCGACCTTGCACCGGGCGTCGCCGGCGAAGACCCGCACCAGCTCCTCTTTCGGCGCGGGAAAGCCCTCGCGCCGGGCGAACGTGAGGCGCGCGGTGAGGCCACCCGGCGAAACACGGTAGTCGCCCACCGATAGCCCCACGTCGTGCGCCCGTGCCTGGCGCGCCAAGAGCAGCAGCGCCAAGAGCAGGCCAAAACCCGCGATGACCGTGTGCGAAAGGCGATTCGAGGGGAGGGGCTGCACGCGCGCACCCGAGACGTAGCGAAGTGGCCGGCGCGGCGCCAGCCTTCACGGCGGAGAAGCGTCGCGTGGTACGATACGGGCCTCGTGATCTTCACCTACGAAGCCATCGGCCTGGCCCGCACTCCGTTTCTCGAGAAGGAGCAGGCGCCCCGTCAGGCGCAGCTCGCCAAGGGCATAGAGGGAAGGCTCGAGCTCTTTCCCAAGACCGGGATGGCCGACGCGGTGCTGGATCTCGAGGGCTGGGAGCGCCTCATCGTGCTCTTCCATTTCCACCGGGACGCCGGGTTTCGGCCCAAGGTGCAGCCGCCGCGAAGCTCCGTGAAGCGTGGCGTTCTCGCCACCCGCTCGCCGCACCGCCCCAACCCCATCGGCCTCAGCGTGGTGCGCCTGGTGCGCGTCTCCGGGCTCACGCTCCACGTACGAGATCTCGATCTGCTGGACGAGACGCCGCTCCTCGATATCAAGCCCTATGTCCCCTACGCCGACGCGTTCCCGGGATCGCGCACCGGATGGCTCCAGCAGGAAGACGTGACCGGAGCAGACGCCGGCCCCGCGAGCTTTCATCCGGAGCGCGCGGTGGACCCGGTGCGCGACTACGAAATCACGTTCGCCGCCCGGGCGACCCGCGCCGTGGAGTGGCTGGCTGCTCGCGGCGTGGACCTCGACGCGCCCCTCCGGCGCACCCTCGCGCTGGGCCCCAAGCCCCATGCATATCGGCGCATTCGCGCCGATGGGGACGCCTTCGTGTTGGCCCACAAGGACTGGCGCGCGCGCTTCGAGCTACGGGGCGAGCGGGGCATCGAGGTGATCCGCATCTTCTCCGGCTATCGCCCCAAGGACCGCGCGGCCGACCCGAGCCTGGGCCTGCACCGCGATTTTGCGGAGACCTTCGGCGAATGAAGCCCATGCTCGCGCTGCCCTTCCCCGGCGGCGATCTGGACGAGTTTCTCACGGCGAAGGAGCACGTCTACGAGCTGAAGCTCGACGGCGTGCGCATCGTCGCCGACACGCAAGCGCGCACGCTCACCTACCGCAGTGGGCGCGACGCCTCCAGTGCCTATCCGGAGGTGGTGGAAGCCATCGGCGCATCACCGGTGCCCTTGCTCCTCGACGGCGAGGTGGTGGCCTTCGACGACGCCGGCCGCCCGAGCTTTCAGCGGCTGGGCGAACGAATCCATGCACAACACACGCAAACCCAGGTCAGCGCGCGGAAAAGCCGCCCGGTGGTGTTCGCCGTGTTCGACGTGCTGCGCATCGACGGTCAGGACACACAGAGCCTTCCCCTCTCCACCCGCAAGATGCTCCTCGAGAAGGCCCTCGCCACGCTGGCGTCGCCCCACCTGCGCGTCCACCCGACGTTTCCCGACGGGCGGCCGCTCTACGCTTTCTGCAAGGAGCACGGCCTGGAGGGCGTCATCCGCAAGCGCCTCTCGTCGCCCTATCGCCCGGGTCCACACCGCACCCCGGACTGGATCAAGCTGAAGCTCGAGGACGAGGGCGACTTCGTCATAGTCGGCTACACCGCCGGCGAAGGCTCGAGGCAGCGTCTGGGCGCCATCGAGGTGGCGAGCTACCAGGACGGCGAGCTGGTGCTCCGCGGGCGCGTGGGCAGCGGTTTCTCCGAAGAGACCATCGACACTCTCCTCGCGCTCTTCGAGGGAAGGACCGCCGAGAAATGCGCCGCGCGCGGCACCCTCTCCAGCGCCAAGGGTCGCGTGTTCCTGCGCCCGGAGCTGGTGGTCTCCGTGCGCCACATGGGCACCAGCGAAGAAGGCACGCTGCGGTTCCCGGTCTACCGCGGCGTGCGCACCGACATGGCCCCGGCCGACCTGCAACACGACGGCGACGGAATCGCAAGAGGGGAAGGCACCGAGCGCGCCAAGGACGACGGAGCGCTCCGTCGCGATTGACGTGGCCGCTCGCGGTCCTTAAGGTTGAAAGGTCTCCTCCTGCTCGACCTTGTGCGGAACCGTTGTCATGGATCCTTGCAAGCACGAACCAGGGTGGCTTCGGCTGTATCGGTGCGCACGCCGGACTACCTCTCACGAGGTAGATAAATCGGAAGCCTTAAGATCGGCATTTACGCCGCCCACCTAGCGCAAGGCTAGGGGTTCATGCACGCGGGCCCACACGTCAGGGCGGGGGGAGACGCTACTACGCCTGACGCTGGCTCGCGCAACGTAGCCGGCGACGGATGATGAGCGCGGCGGCTGCGCACGCGATGCCGAACAACGCAAGTGCGATCGCCGGAACGAAGTACCGAGGGAAGTACTCGAAGGTCACCTCGCCATCGCGGCCTAGCTCGTGCCCCACACGGTGGCTCCAGTCGAGAGCCGGCTCGAAGGGGCTTCCAGCGTCTTTGCTTCGCCAACTCGGCTCCCAGTTTTGATTGAGGACGACCATCGAACCGGGCGTCGCTCCGCGAACGTCCACCACGACGCGATTGGGGCTCCAGAGCACGATACGGGCGTCGCCCGGGCCATCGATGAAGACCTCTCCGCGGTACCCCGCCTCATCCTCGCCCCGCGCTCCTTGGAGGAGCGGCCGGCCGTCCCCTCCCGAGGGTGCCCCATGCTCGAGACCTCCGAACGTCATGCACGTGAGGAGCCCGACGTTCGCCCGACGGGAGACGAGGCCCGGCGTTCCGTTCAGGTCGCGAAACGCCACGGCTTCGCTTCCATTCGCGTAGTCGAAGCCTTCCGGGACCAGCCGAACCTGCCGAAAATCCGTCGTCCGCTCTGGAATCGCCGGCGGCGTAGCTACGAACATGTCCCTCTCGGCGAGGTAGCCCTCGCGAGCGATAGGGATCGCAACGCCGACCAAGCCAACCAGGAGCCCCGGCTTCACCATCCGGAGCACGCGTTCCGAACGGACCATCCCCACGAGCCGTTCCAGCCCTGCCGCGGCGACGCAGGCTAGGAGCATCAGTGCAGGGTAGAGGAACCGGCTCGGCACATGCTGGGAAGCAAAGATGGGAACGCGATGGAGAAAGCGCCAGGGCCCAACACCCTCGCAGCACGCGAACAGGACGAGACCGACCCAGCGTACCGCGCGGACCTCGCGCAACCGCGGGGCCGCGGCCAGCCCCACCAGCACGTAGAGGATCCCCAGCACGCCGATGAAGATGCCGTACTCGTGGTAGCCGTAGTCCAGTCCGTCGACGGGCTTGAGTGCGCGGTCGTCGAACGTAGAGGTGAAGAGTCGCAGGAGGGGGCCCGGGTCGATGGTCTCGCTGGACGCGACGTGGCGTGGGAACCGATGCATCACATCAGCCAATGGCAAGAGCTTCGGTGCCGCAAATAGGGCGCCCCAAACACCGCTTACCCCGATGGTGCCGAGCGACCACGCTGTGCCGACGAGGAACCTTCTACCGCGCCCGATATTGCGAAAGACGGCGTAGAGGCAAAGCCCGAACACCGCGTGGGGAGCCGGGTAGATCGCGCCGAGGTAGACAGCCGCCGCAAAGATTGCTCCGAGTGCTAGTGACCATGGCAGGGCGAGGTGCACGCGCTGACGCGCCGTGCCTCGGTCGGTGCGGCGAAAGAGCTTCATGGCCACCACGAAGCACCACGGGAAGAGTGCATAGTACAGGTGCCAGGTGTGCCCCGCGCCAGCTTGAAACGCCCACCGAGAGTTCTCGAAGCCAACGATGCATGCGATGGCACGGAGCAGCGGATTGCGCGCGAAGCGTCCGGTTAGCGTCCACATTCCCACGAGCCCAACGGCCAAGACGCCGAAGACCTCCAAACGAATCGCAACGGGCATCGGCAGCGCGATGTAGCCAAGAATGAACGGAGAGAAGAGCGGACCGTTTTCGCTACCGCCCCAGGCCGGATGGCCGCCGCATCCGTAGGGGTCCCAGAAGGGGAACTGGCCAAAATCGCGGATCGTCTTCACGACGAGGTAGCGCTGGGACTCCATCGTGTCCCAGTCGTGGGTACCGTACCCCGTCCATTGCGAGAGCGGCCCCCAGTGAATCGCAGCCGCCGTGAGCACGATCGCCGCCCATGCCACCAAGCGCCAGCCGGCGGCAGAGCTCCAGGTGCGACGAGAGGCGGGCATCGGCGCCATATTGAGGAGACACCGACGTGGGAGGCAACCACAATCCCGCCCCGGGGCCGGGGGATCGGGAGCATTTCGCGCTCCTGGAGCAAAAAAGGCGCCGAAAAGTGGACTTCGAGGCGAGCTTCGAAGGATAGCCTAGACATGGACTCACTCGCCTCTGGCCTTCCGGAATTCGTGGGCGCGCTGTTCGTGGCGCCGCAGGTACGCGAACAAGCCCTCGCCGAGCTCGAACGCACCATCCTGGTGCGCCTCAGACCCTTCGAGCGCGCCCACCGAGGCAGCCTCATGACGCTCCTTCGCGATGCGCTGTCCACGGCGTTCGCGCGGCGTGATCTCGACCACCGGTCCTTCGGCGGCGCTTCCAAGGCCTCCACGCTCCTCTATGGCGCGGTACGGGCGGGCGGCGACTACGGACGCTTGGTGGTGACCTTCGAGACGCTCGCCCCGCTCACCAACGGTCGCGGCGCCCTCGACGGCGAAGACTCACGCGTGCTCCGGGATCTGCTGCTGGCAGCGGAGACCTGCGACGTGACGGTGGTGCTCGATCCGGAGGACGCGCACATCGAGGTGTTCGGTCCGACGGTGGCCCTCTCGTCGCTTCTGCCCGCGGCCTTCGGCGCGCTTGTTGCGAGCGAAGTCCCGCCGGCGATGCACGAAGCGCCGGGCGGTCTCTATCCGTCGGAGCCGCCGAGCTTCGATGCGCTGCCGGAGTCCGAGCGCCTGTTGGCTCCGGAGCCCGCCGCGGCGCTGCCGGAAGAAGTCGAGGAGCTGGACGATGCGGCCATCCTCTTCGAAGCCGTCATGAACGCCCAGCCGGAGTCGGTACCGGCGGAAGCCCAGGCCGCTGCGTACGCCGAGGCGATGGACGAAGAGGCCGAGCTGCTCGAGGAAGAGACCGCGGACCTCGACCTCGACGTCGCGGCCTTCGAGGAAGCGGGCGTGGGCATCGAGGCCGAGCTCGCCGACGCGCCCATCGCGGTGGCCGTGGTCGCCCCCGACCACCTGGTGGTGCCCAGCGCGGCTTCGCAAGTGACGACGTTCAAGAAGGCCGAAGACTGGCGACCGCTCGCGGCGGCGCTGGAGTCGCTCACCGGCCCGCAGCCGCTCAGCGCCCTCGAGCGCATGTTCACCGCGGCCTACGTCCCGCTCGGCGAGATGCTGCAGGCGGGGCTCGCCGACGTGCGCGCACGGAACGCGCACCAGACCTTCGGCGCCAACTTCGCCCACGTGTACCGCGACGCCTCGGCCACCATGGGTCACAGGCACAAGCTCCCGCGCATGGTCATGGATGCCCCGGATCTCGCGGCCAAGGAAGCCAAGGAAGCAGGCGCCCGCTCGCTGGTGCTCCTCTACTGCGACGGCCTTCGCTACGATCTCGGCCTCCGGGTGCGCGATCAGATCGAAGCCCGCTGCGCCGACTTCGCCACCTTGGTGGGCGAGTCGCTCTTGTGGTCCGCGCTTCCCAGCACCACGCCGCGCCAGGTGGAGACCATCATCCGCGGTCGCGAAGCCCTCGCCTCCGTGTACGAGCCGGTGAGCGAGAGCACCGCGCTCCGCGATCGCACCGCCGACGTGGTGCGCCGCGTGCGCATGGGCTCGCGCGAGCTCTTCAAGCTCGATCTCATCGAAGCTCGGCTCCGGGCGGCGACCTACGAGCCGGCAGTGCTCGCCGCGGAGATCGCCGATGTGATCGCCCGCTTCGCGCGCCGGGAGCTGGCGAGCCGCAAGCAGCGCACGTTGCTCTACGTGTTCGGCGATCACGGGTTCTCGTTCGACCGCGGCGTCGCGGTGCAGGGCGGCGCCCTTCCGGAGCAGGTGCTCGTGCCGGCCCAAGCCTGGGCCCTCGACTCCGTGCACTGAGCCACCCGGGCCGGTGTGAACGAAGCCGCGCATGTCGCGGCTTCGGCCATTTTGTAGCTCGTGATAGAACCGCGAGCATGGAAACGAGCAGCCCACTCCTCGCCCGATGGCTCGCCGGTGCGAGCTCGCCCAGCGCGATTCACGACGCCCACGGGGCCGCAACGTACGATGCGCTGGTCCGGAGCTCGCAGCAGGTGGCCGCGCGCCTGCTCGCCGGAAGCGCTTCGCTCGAAGGGGAGCGCGTCGCGCTCCTGGCTCCCCCGGGGCGCGACTTCGTGGCGGCGTTCTTCGGAGTGCTCCTGGCGGGCGGTGCGGTCGTGGTGCTGTCGCCGCTGCATCCCACCGCCGAGACCGCGTATTTTCTGGAGGACGCCGGCGTCCGGCGGGTGCTCGTTCACGCGTCGCTGGGGCACCATCTTCCGGTAGGACTCCGGGGCGCGCTCGATCTCGATGAAGTGCTCGCGGGCGACACCGCCGACGTGGCGCTGCCCAAGGTCCATGCCGATGCCCCGGCGCTCCAGCTGTACACCAGCGGCACCACCGCGCGTCCCAAGGGCGCGGTCATCTCCCATCGCAACCTGGCCACGCAGCAAGATCTATTGCGGGAGGCCTGGGGCTTCGGAGCAAGCGACACGCTGCTCCACACGCTGCCGTTGCATCACATGCACGGCCTGGCCATCGCCCTCCTGACGGCGCTCGGCGCCAGCGCGAGCGTGCGCATGCTGCCTTTCGACGCGCGCGCGACCTGGGACGCGATGGAAGGCGCCACGGTGTTCATGGCGGTGCCGACCATGTACGCCAAGCTCTTCGGCGCCTTCGACGCGGCTTCGGCCGAGGAGCAGGCCCGATGGACCCGCGCCGCTCGCAACCTGCGGCTCGCGACCAGCGGGAGCGCCGCCTTGCCGGTGACCCTGGCGGAGCGCTGGCGAGCCCTCACCGGGGTGATTCCCCTGGAGCGCTTCGGCATGACGGAGGTCGGCGTGGCCATCAGCAATCCGCTCGTGGGCGAGCGGCGCGCAGGTACCGTGGGCTCGCCCCTCCCCACCGTCGAGACGCGCATCGTCGGCGAGCACCGCGAAGACGTGGAGACCGGGGAGCTCTGGCTCCGGGGCCCCAGCATCTTCCTCGGCTACCACCAGCGACCGGACGCCACCGCGGCGGCCTTCTGCGACGGCTGGTTTCGCACCGGCGACACGGTCACCAAGAACGAGGACGGCACCATCCGCATTCTCGGCCGGTCCAGCGTCGATATCCTCAAGAGCGGCGGCTACAAGCTCTCGGCGCTGGAGATCGAGGAGGCCCTGCGGGAGCACCCGGGCGTGGCCGAGGTCGCGGTGGTGGGCGTGCCGGACGAGACCTGGGGCGATCGCGTAGTAGCGTGCGTCGTGCCGCGCGGTGAGCTGGACGCCGAGGTGCTGCGGGCCTTCGCCAAGGAGCGCCTGGCCCCCTACAAGGTCCCGAAGGAGGTGCGCTTCTTCGCCGATCTCCCGCGAAACCCCATCGGCAAGGTGCAGAAGCCGCTGCTCCGCGCGCAGCTCGGGGTCCCGGCGCGCGAGGTGGAGAGCGCAGCCGTGGAGGCGACCGCTGCACCCACGGTGGTGCGGCTCGGAAAACGCCCGGCGACGCCCGGGCAATAACATCGTTACGAAGTTTGACCTCCCCCGAGCACCGGCTAGAACAACGTGCATCCCATGCGAATCCTTATTGCGCTTTCGGTACTCGCGTTCGCTTGCTCCAGCACCAAGGATAGCGGCTTCGGAACCATCGACTCGGGCGCCAGCTCCAGCGGCTCGAGCGGCGTCATTCCCGACGGCGGCTTCGGCAACAGCGACACCGGGACCGGCGAGAAGGATCCTCCGGCAGAGGTCTACGGGCACAGCCCCACCGAGCTCTACAAGCTCGAGCCGAACACCAAGGCCGTGACCACCATCGGTGCGTTCTCCGGCTGCACTGGCTCGGTCATCGACCTCGCGCTCAACGAGCGGGCCGAGCTCTACGGCGTGACTTTCACCGGCCTCTACCGCATCGACAAGGCCACCGCGCAGTGCACCAGCGTGTCCACCGACACCTACCCGAACTCGCTCTCGTTCGTTCCCAAGGGCACTCTCGACGCCAACGAGGAAGCGCTGGTGGGCTACGACGACACCGACTACGTCCGCATCAACCTCCAGACCGGCAAGAAGAGCGTGATCGGCGCCGGCGCGCTGAAGCGCGGCCTCACGTCCAGCGGTGACATCGTCTCGGTGAAGGGCGGCCCCACGTACCTCACCGTGAAGGGCGGCGCCTGCACGGCGTTCGACTGCCTCGTGGAGGTCGACCCCGTCACCGGCGCGGTCACCAAGGAGCTGGGCGGCCTCGGCTACGTGAAGGTGTTCGGTCTCGCCTTCTGGGCCGGCGAGGTCTACGGCTTCACCAATCAGGGCGAGCTCTTCCAGGTGACCGTCTCGGGCGCGTCGCTCAGCACCAAGCCCATCACCATCCCGGGCGCTCCCTCCGGCCTCCAGTTCTTCGGCGCCGGCTCCTCGACCGCCGCCCCCGTCAAACCCCGCTGAGAATTGTCGCCGGGGGAGCGGCTGCACGGCGGCTGGCGTCGGTCGGGACCGAGTAGGCACCCCCGGTTTCCCGGGGGCGCCTCTCACAGAACCGGACAAGTGCTGTTCACATCCGGCTCTTCGGGGCGCTGGGTTTTGACCCCCGGCGCCGGCCGGTTTACGACCTCG
>JABFRG010000594.1 GCA_013141295.1 Polyangiaceae bacterium | reverse complement strand
CCGGTCGCTACGAAGACGGCAAGATCCCTGACCCGCTACCCGCACCCAAGTCGCGACTGCGGAGAGTCAAGTGATCGATCCTGCTATGCATTGTCCCGTCGGAGAAGAGCCACACCCATCTCGGAAGCTACGGCCGAGACTGCCTGCTGATGTTCAACGAGCAGGAAGAATGGCTCGTGGGCTGTCCTGGGATGGAAGGTACATCTGGGTTTGCGGCCACAGGGCAAGTTCATGATGGCATCCCGGTCCTGTGGAATCCGAAGTCGCTGATGGCGAGTGACAAGTACCTTCCCTATGAGCAGATCAAGCTGGGCCTCGTGGGCACGGTCGGCACCCATGCCGGAGCCTCCGGCGAGAAGCTGCCGGTGTTGATCGTCCAAGAGTGGGATGCGCTGCACAAGAACCACCCAGGCTTTCAGAATTCTTACATGGAAGAGTGGCTCGGGTTGTTCGTGCATGAAGCTTTTCACGCGCGCCAGATGTGGCATCCACAGGTCAAGACCATCACCGAACGGTGGAGCGCCGAGAAGCCACCGGTGACAGCCGATGAGCTGGCGTCCTTCTACAAGCGCGAGGAATCCTTCCGCACTTCGATCGCGAGAGAGGTGGAGGTGCTTCGTGCTGCAACCGAGGACCCTTCATTGAATGCGTCCAAAGCGCGCACGGCACTCGCGCAGTGGCTGAAGCTCTATCAGCAGCGGGAGGCAGCGTTCTCGTCGGCGATGGAGACCGCATTTCCTGGGAAGAGCGCATGGTTCATGGATGGCTTCGAGACCTTCCTCGAAGGCTCGGCTCGGTACGTGGAAGCGCGCTTTCTCATCTCGCCACCTGAGCGTTCGCTCGAGCTGCTCGAGGGTGAGCCCACGTTCCACCAGTTCGAGCAAACCAAGGGCAAGCGTCCGTCGCAACTGCCTGGCCTTGGCAACGTGGGCGCGCGATACTTTTACGCGGTCGGCATGTATCTGTGCTTCGTGCTCGACGTTGCGGAGCCTGCGTGGAAGTCCAAAGTCTTCGACTCCGATCGCCTCTTGATTGGAGAAGTAGCGAGGTTCGTAGCGAGCCAGCCGTGACCTCTACACGCTGCGGAGGCTGTCCACCGCGGTGAAGAGCTCCTCCCACATCCCATCGAACTTGGTCATCGGTCGCGCCCGGATCCGCGCGATCTCGCGGCGGCCCTCTTCCGAAAGCAAGTCATCGTAGTCTTCGCTCGCACGGCCTACGCGCACGCGCTCCGTCGCACGCCGCAGGATCCGCTCGCACCGCTCCGGCCCCACCCGCGCCAGCACTTCGCGCACCGTCGCCGCGCCCACTTCGTACGGAAGTTGTAGGAGCAACGGATCGAACCGCTCCGGGATCGGTTCACCGGGCTCCAGACCCCGCGCCAGCGCGAGGAGCAGCGCGGCTTGCGCCTCCCGCGGCACATTCCAGGGCGACATGGAAAGGACCGAATCCAGCCGCGCCAGCAGCACGGGCACCAGCGCCGCGCTCGGCACCGCGCCGAGTGCCGCCTCGCACAGTGCATTCAGCTCATTCGGATCCTCGCACGTGAGCGCTACCAGGTCCGCGGGACCGAACGCCGTGGCCATCGCGCGCGCCAGGTCTGCCTGCTCCACGCGTCCCACGCGCATCCGCTGCGCTGCGAGATCCAGTGGGATCCGTTGCCTCGCGCCGTCCACCTCCACCGAGACCGGTCTCTCCATGAGCCCCGCCGGATCGAGCCCGAGCCATCGTCGCAGTCGCGTGCAGTTTCCCGGCAAGCCCGCATGAAAGAGCGAGTGGTGTACATCGAAGTTCCACTCGAGTGGCGACACCTTGCGCGCGACCGCTTGCACGACCTCGCGCTCCAGGCTCGAGAGCTCATCGGGCAGTGGCGTGAGCACGTCACCCGCGCTCGCGGACCGTGCGCGCACGCGGGCGCCCAGCGCAAAGGTGATGAGATTCCCGGCCAGCGCGGCCCGTTGGCTCCCCTGATCGGGAATCACGTCCAGCGCGGCCACGAGTGCTTGCGTGAGGTGAATCGCGACCTCTCCGTCGAAGTCGACGCGCGCCGCCGGCGAGAGCAACGCCACTTGCTCAGGTTCGTCCAGCTCCGCGAAGAGCCCAATCGGCGCCCACTGCGTGCCCCAGCTGTCGTGGCGTTCGGCGACCACCTCGCGCAAGAGCGCCAGTATCGCCACCGGCGGCGACTCACCGCGTGCAACGGCGTCGCGCGCCACCCGGAGAATGGCCGCAGCGCGAACCAGCGGAGCCTCGCTCGTATCGCGCGCAATCGCCTCCGCCGCACACGCGTCGTTCGACCAGAGGAGCGCACGGCCCCGCACCCAGCTCGCATCCGGCTCGCCGCTCGATGCTGCGAGAAGAAGGCGCGCCTCCGGCCCTCCCACCTCGACCAGCTCCGCCCCGTGCGTCGCGACCGCCCGAAGCGCTTCCTCCCGCGCGGGGTCGGGTTGAAAGGGCGCCGACCTATCCTGTAGCCACGCGTGCGCATCGCCCACCGCCAGCGCGCGGACCATGCGCATGAGCTCCCGCGCGGTGGGCTGGTGCTCCGCTTGCTGCGCCCTACGCGCCAGGTGGACGAGCGTGTGCACCGCCTCGGCACTGCCCGGCTCGCCCGTCATCGCGAGCACCGCTTCCCGCGCCGCGCCCGCCGCCTGTATCGGCTTGCCGGTGGCATCCTCCAACGCGAGCCGTACGCCTTCCAGAGCCGCCCGCGCCGCACTCGAATCGCCCATACCCAACGCTACCACCGTCGCCCCCGGCACCGAAGTGACCCATCGCGCCGCAGAGCGGAGGGGCCCCCTCGCTGCGCTTCGGGGTGACCGCGAAAGGG
>JABFRG010000555.1 GCA_013141295.1 Polyangiaceae bacterium | reverse complement strand
GAACAGCCCTCGCCCCGGGTAGCCGCCCCCGCTGGTGCCCCCGCCGGCGTGGAGAGCCAGCGAGTGGTGCTGCAGCCAGGGCATGGGCACGTAGGCGCTGAAATTGGCCCGCGCCGCATAGCCTCGGTACTCGCTGGCGAAGGCCGGATGGGTGGCGTTCACGTCGAAGCTCGCCGAGAAGCCGCGCTCCGGCCCCACGCTCCACAGGTAGCCCTCGGCGTTGGAAAAGCTGTATCCTGCACGCAAAAACCCGGCGTAGCCCCGGGTGCCGGCCTGCGGCGTCTCGTAGGGGTCGAGCTTGTTTCCGTCGTACTCCACGTCGGTGCCGATGCGGGTGAACGAGTACCCGAACGAGAAGCTCTGGGAGTCGAACATGCGACCCTTGGAGAAGCCGATGCCGGTGTCGACGCCGATGGTCTCTTGCGCCAGGTTGGGGCTGGTGGCGTTGCCCAGCTTGAAGTCCTTGGTGGGCACCACCGAACGGAACACGCCCACGCTCATGTCGAACGGCAGCCGCCCGTAGGTGTAGTTGATGGACCCTTGCAGGGTGGGGCGCTCGAACTCGGCGTACAGGGTGGCGGCGACGCTGTGTCGCGCGGCGATGTCTTGACCCAGCACGCTGAGCACCGCCATCTGTCCGAAGTTGCCCTCGGTGATCTGCGTGGAGTACTTGCGCGGCGTGAGCGTGTGCAGCGGGTTGTAGGCGGTGAGCTTCTTCTCGTGGTTGCGAATCTGCGGCATCGAGGGCCGGGTATCGACGTAGGGCTTGGCCTCCACGAAGCGGCTCTCGTCGAGCGGCATGGCGAAGAGATCGAAGCCGTCCTTGGTGTAGCCCACGTACGCCAGCGTCTTCCCGTCGGGCGAGGGCTCCGGGTAGAAGGCACCGCTCACCACGTTGGTCACCTGGTACAGCTTCTGGGTGGCGATGTTCCAGGCGAAGACGTTCATGACGCCGCCCTGCCGGTCGGAGTGGAAGTAGATGTACTTTCCATCGGCCGAGAAGGAAGGGGCGCCGTCGACCGCCCGATCGTGGGCGATCTCCACGAAGGTGCGGGTGCGCAGATCGACGTAGCGAATGTCGCGGTAGCCGCCGTGGGTCCAGGCGCTGTAGGCCACGTGGGTGCCATCCGGCGAGAAGCGGGGCGTGTAGGCCTGCTCGAAGCGCTCGCTCTCGACGATGGGGCGCACGTTGGTGATGCCGGTCTCCTTAAGGTCGGCGATCTGCGCGTAGCGGGTACCGCGGTGGTTCGACACGAATGCCACGAAGCGGCCGTCCGGCGAGACCGCCGGGTCGGACGCGCGAAAGCCGTCGGTGAGCCGTACCCGTACGCCCTCGTGACCCGAGGTGCTGGTGGCGCCCGCCGGGTAGCGGTGCAGGTCGAAGAACGAGAAGATGCTCTGGTGGCCGTCGGCGGACGCCATGATCACGTCGCCTTCGGGCGTGAACGAAGCCGGCGTATCGGCGTTGGCGCGAATGAGGAGCTCGGCCTTCTTGCTGCGCTTGGTGACGGCCCCGCCGGCGTCGCGCTCCACGTCCACCGCGTAGAGCCCGGCGCGGGAGTGGCCGTCGTCGCGGAAGTACACCAGCTGCCCCTCGTGATCCTTGAAGGAGCCCTTGGGAATCCACCGGGGAAAGGCCGCCGACTGCCCCTGGAAGGTGAGGCGGGTGCCCTCGCGAATGCCCTCCTTCTTGATGGCTGCCGCTTGCGCCTGGTAGCGATCCTTCATCGAGGCGATCCATGCAGGATACATCTCTTCGAAGGTCTTGCCGGTGGCGCGGCGGATGGAGCGGTTGAAGCCCCACGGCACGACTTGCCCGGCGTAGTCGCGGATCATCTTGCGGATGGCTTCGGCGCCGTAGGTGTCGACCACCCAGCGCATGAAGTACGAGCCGTACAGGTACCAGATGTTGCCCTGGGGCCAGCGGCGCACGAAGTTCCCCATCTGGTCGATGGTGGCCACGTTGTTGCCGAGCACGTCGGCGCGCATGTACATGTCCCAGATCGACGAGCGCAGGCGGCCGCCGCTGGTGTGCTCGGTCTCCTCCACCACTGCCAGGCCTTCCAGGATCCATCGCGGTTGAATCTGGTTGGGCGCCCAGGTGCGGCCGATGAGCGCGTTGACGATGGCGGGGATGCCGCGAATGCTGTCGAGCTGCACCACGTGGGTGAACTCGTGGGTCACCAGCTCCACGTACCAGTCGTCGACGTCGGAGAGCGGCGACAGATCGTCCGGCGCGGTGACGTACAGGTTGATGGCGTTGTAGGGCAGTGCGGTGGCCGAGCCGTTGGCGCTCTCGGTCTGGTCCACCAGGGAGATCTCGGTGAGCCCCTTGGGCATCGAGCCGAGCTCCTTACCGATGGTCTCGTACATGGTCTCGGCGACGTCGGCCACGCGCTCCGCCACCTCGCGCTCGCCCGAGTAGAAGTTGATGCGGAAGTGCTTGGTCTCGAGGCTCTGCCACACCAGCGTGGGGTCGTTGCCGGCCGAGGCCGTGGGCGCCCACACCGTCGCCGCGCAAAGCATCGCGGCGGCCGCCACCGCGCGTCCCATCTTGCGAAGCGAAAGCACCAAGGCGCGCGAGTGTACCGCCACCATACGCCCCCCTGCCAGCACTACGATGGGCTCTAGCGTCTGCCCACCGCGCAGCGGAAGCCGGTCGCTACCGAATGCGCCACCGGAGAGACGCCGCCCCGCGTGCTGGCCCGGCCTTCGTACTCGAACTGGCTGGTGAAGGTCGCGCCGCGCATCACGGCTACGTGGACGCCGTGCTCGCTATAGGCGGTCGCGGTCCACTCGGAGACGCTACCCGCGAGATCGAGGACCCCGAGC
>JABFRG010001120.1 GCA_013141295.1 Polyangiaceae bacterium | reverse complement strand
CGATCCCATCCCGAACTCGGAAGTTAAGCTCTTCGGAGCCGATGGTACTGCACGGGAAGCCGTGTGGGAGAGTAGGACGTCGCCGGGATTATTCCCCGAAAGCCCGCAGAGGCGCAGCATTCAGCTGCCCTTTGCGGGCTTTTCTTTTTTGTCCTTCGACCCACGCTCGCTCCAAATTGCGCCAAAGCCAGAGCCCCCGCGGAAGGTCGGGTTTCGAGCCGGCGTAGCAGGCTCGCATGAAGCTGGTCCGGACGTTGGTTGGGGTAGTGGTGGCATCGAGTGTTGTTTTCGGCTGCAACAGTGCCGAAGACAAGGAGCTCGCCGAGGAGCGGGTCGCGCTGCTCCGAGCGCAGGACGAGGTGGTGCGGAAGAACACCGACTGCAGCGCTCTCTCCAAGGCGCTCAGAGACTTCGAGGACGGCCACAGCGCCGAGGTGAAGAGCAACAACATGCGCTGGATGGCCCTCTCGGAGTCCAAGCGGAATTCGCTCATGAAGGCCCACAAGGAGGAGACCAACGCCTACTTCTCCGCGCGGATCTCGCCGCTCGTTCGCTGCGGCACGGTGTTTCCCGTCAAGTGACGCCCGCCGATGGGGCGGAGCCTTCGCGTTTGTGATTCTCTAGGGATCTCGGTCCCATGAGCACCATCCTCAGCCGCATCACCAACGCCGTCTCCGTCGCGGTTCCCCGTCAAACCAGCACCCTGCGGGTGCTCGAAGGGCCCGACGCCGGCGCGGCGGTGAAGCTTCCCGCAGCCGGCGTGGTGGTGGGGGCCGACGTCACTTGCGACGTGGTCCTGCGCGATCCCGCGGTCTCCCGCAAGCACGCCAGCGTGGTGCCCGCGGCTGGGGGCTTCGAGGTGACCGATCTCTCGTCCCGCAACGGAACCTGGCTCGATGGCGTGCGGATCACGCGTGCCACGGTGCCGGTGGGGAGCACGCTCCGCATCGGCAGCACCACGCTCCAGCTCTTGCCTGCGGAAGAGACCGTTCCGCTGCCGCCCAGCCAGGCTTCCTCCTTCGGGGCGCTGCGGGGAACGAGCCCGGCGATGCGTCAGGTGTTCGCGGTGCTGGAGCGCGCGAGCGTGTCGGAAGCGCCGATCCTCCTCCTGGGCGAGAGCGGCACCGGAAAAGAGCTGGCCGCCCGCGCGGTGCACGATGCGAGCGCCCGAAACCAGGGGCCCTTCGTGGTCTTCGACTGCGGCGCCGCCTCGGAGTCGCTCATCGAAGCGGAGCTCTTCGGGCACAAGCGCGGGGCCTTCACCGGCGCCCACATGGATCGCGTGGGCGCCTTTGCGCAGGCGCACAAGGGCACGCTGTTCCTCGACGAGATCGGCGATCTCCCGCTGGCCCTCCAGCCCAAGCTCCTGCGCCTCCTCGAGCGCGGTGAAGTGACGCCCCTGGGCGCCACCAAGAGCGAGCGCTTCGACGTGCGCATCGTGGCGGCCACCCACCGAGACCTCTGGGGCGACGTGGGACGCGGCGTTTTCCGGGGCGATCTCTACTACCGGCTGGCAGTGGTGGAGGTGCACATGCCCTCGCTCCGGCAGCGCATCTCCGACGTTCCCGACCTGGTGCAGAGCTTTCTGCGGCTGGCCCAGCGCAGTGACAAGGACGTGAAGGGGCCCACCCTCGACCGGCTCATGGCGTACTCCTGGCCGGGCAACGTGCGCGAGCTTCGCAATGTGGTGGCCCGGGCTCTGGCTCTTGCGCCACCCGATGCCACATTTCCGCAGATGCCGATTCTCCTGCGGCCGGAGGCGCCGAGCGACGCGTCCGCCGAGGTGCGCGCCGACGTTCCCTACAACGAGGCCAAGGAAGCCCTCCTGAATCGCTTCGATCTCGCGTACTTCGCCGATCTCTTGCGGCGCGCCGACAACAACATGTCGCAGGCGGCGCGGCTCGCCGGGCTCGAGCGCAAGCATCTGTACCGCCTGATGGAGCGCGCTGGCGCCCCGCGGCCCAGCAGTGACGACGAACCGTGAGCGCCGAGGAACGGATCGCGGCGGGCCGGCGTAGAACCGGGAGATGAGTGGTCCGGAAGCGCAATTACATGGCCCCGCCTGCGGGTCGCATTTGCGCTTGCGGTCGAACCAGACGGGTGCAAAACCCGAAAGGGACGACACCATGAGCCCCTCGTCCGCCGAGCACGTGCCCGTCTCGTTGGGCCGCTTTGCGGTCTGCGCGGTGCTGGGGACCGGCGGAAGCAGCACCGTCTACGACGTCACCGGCGGTCTCGAGGAGGGAAGGCACTACGCCCTGAAGGTGCTGCGCGAGGATCAGGAGCTCTCGGACGTCGAGCGCCGACGGTTCCTCGACGAGGCCGCGCGCATGCGCCGGGTCGAGCATCCGGCGCTGGTACCGCTGGTGGAGGCAGGCGAGCTCCCGGATGGCCGCCCGTATCTGCTCATGCCGCGCATCTCCGGCGAGACCCTCGCGCGCCGCGTGGCCCGGGGCGCGCTCTCGACCGACGAGGCGGTGCGGCACGTGTGCACGCTGGCCGACGGGCTCGCGGCCCTGCACGCCGCGGGCATGGTTCACCGGGACGTGAAACCCGAGAACGTCGTAGTGCAAGACCGCCCGATGCTCCTCGACTTCGGCATCGCGCGGGAGATCGAGGCGGCGAGCGGCACCACCACCGCCCGCGGGCATGTGCGCGGAACGCCGGCGTACATGGCGCCGGAGCGCTTCTTCGGCGCGCCGGCCTCGGTGAGCTCCGACGTCTACGAGCTCGGCGTGGTGTTCTACATGATGCTCACCGGGCGCCTGCCCTGGAGCTCCGAAGCCTACGCCGCCGAGCGCCTCAACCCGCGCAGCCCGGAAGACGCCGGCGTGCCGCGGG
>JABFRG010000850.1 GCA_013141295.1 Polyangiaceae bacterium | reverse complement strand
ACCGGAGCGGACGGGAGCCTGGTCGTCACCAGCTCCGCCGCTGGAGATCCGAAGCACTGCGTGGCGACCAGGCTCCCGTCCGCTCCGGTGGTGAGGCCGTACCCCGTCGTGTAGACGCTGCCGAGCGGCCAGGTGGCGACGGTCTCCACGTGAACCTTCGGAACCACGCGGAGGAGCCGCATGACGTCGACCTTGTCGAGCACATAGTATGCGTCGTCTTCCGCGCGGTACGTTGCCGCGACGGGGTTCTTCAAGACTTCGCTTTGGCCCGTAACGTCGTAGGGCCGCGAGCTCGAGCTCCCGGTAGCGAGATTGTACACGCGAGCCGCCTGCACTACGTCGCCGCTCGTGCGGTCGCTAAAGAACGCCACTTCTTGCCGGCGACCGCTGAGCGCGGCGACCAGCAGATAGGTGAAAGGCTTGCCTGCGTCGACCGGCTCGCGTTCGGCCTCCAGCGAGGTGCCCGCGAATCGGACGCGCGAGGCGACGCGCGACGCGTTCACGTCGACGACGGCTCCGGCATAGCCTGCGCCCCACCACCGCGGAGCGTCGGTCGGCGCCAGGAACGTGAGCTTGGGATCGCGAAAGGCCTTCGCGGTCCACGCGTCGAGCAGCTTCTCGGCGGAGATGTCGGGCAAGCCGCCCACGTGCGCTCCCCAGGTGTCCGTCGGGTTCGTCTCGGTCGTGCCGATGTCGACCAGGACGTCGCCGCCGTTCCACCAATCGGGTCGAATGCGGGTGGGGATGCGGCCGAAGTTGCGGTCGACCGGGGAACAATAGCGGATTCCTCCGAGGAGCGGCGTCGACTCGCGAACGTGCATGCGCGCGACGGTGCGCGTGGACTGGCGCAGCGCTGCCGTGGCTGGGTCGCGCACGGGGCCACTCGGAGTCGGGTAGACGATGGCGTCCCAGTCCTTCACCCAGGCCCAAGCGAGGCCTTGCCAGACTTCGACCGTGGCGCGACTCGGCGTCCCAGGAACGGTGATGTCGGGGTCTTTCCAGTAGGCCCAGGCAAGGTTGCGAGAATCCGGGAGGCGTCCGCCGCGGGTGAGATCCGGGTGGAAGGTGGGGACCAACGAAGTTGCAGCGTCGGTGATCGTGGCGCCTCCCTCGGTGACCGTCGTGCTTCGCCAGCGTGAAGCTGGCGAGGCCGGCGTGGTACGGTCGCAACCAAGCGCAGCGCACTGCGCGTCGGTGCTGGTCTCATCGCATTGACAGCGAAGGAGGCGAGTTCGCGCGAACTGGTCGACGAACTTGCCTCCCACGAACGAGGTCCCATCGAATCGGTTCCCATTCGCGACGTCCCAGGTAAGAGCATGGGCCCCGCCGCAGGCGCTTACCGGGACTTGACGGACCGGCACGCTGGTGGTGCGCACGGCGCCGTCGACACGGGAGTCTCCGCAGCCGAAACCGGACGCAGGATTGGGGTCGCATGGAGTGAGCGCCGCCAGGGTAAGGGGATTGGGGTCGCAGACATCGCCGCGCGCCGGGAAACCCAGCCGTTGCTCTTCTTCACTGTTGCTGTTGGTTTGGTCGTTGGCGTCGTAGGGGCAGTTGTCGTCGACGTCCGGCGTCCCATCTCCGTCGCGGTCACCCTGATCTGGGTTGGGCTGAGGAGAATTGTCGCATCGCGCCGGGATACCGTCGCCATCGGGATCGTTCGTCGCGGTGACGACGTCGTCCGGTCCGCAGGCGCCTTTGAACTTCCCGCTCCCGTCCAGTAGATCCGTGTCGGGACCGTTGAGCCATGCGAGGTTGGCGGCCGATTGGATCGACGCGGACTGCGTGGTGTTCGAATGTACACTGCACACGATGGGCCCTTGGCTCGAGGTCCAGATGCCCGGTCCTCCTGAGTCACCTCCGAAGATCGGCCCGGAGGTAAGGCTACCTGTGTACTTCCAAAACGCGTCTTGGGCAGTGCCGTTGTTTGGCGTCAAGAGTTGCCATGGGCCTATGGTCGCGAAGTTGCGGCCAGGACGAGGGCCGGTAGGGCTCAGCGGTCCGTCGCCGACGTCGACGAACGTGGCGGTGGTGGGGCACGTAGGCATTCCGCGGAAGCCAGCGAGATTCATGGGGGTCGCAAGGGCTCTGGGAACGGCGGTATCCAGCCGGTAGACCGCCAGGTCTTCCGCGACGAAGAGCTCGCCTCCGGTTCCGAGCGGCGGCCGGAGTATCACCGCCTTTCGACCGAGGGCGTACGTGTGGCGAAAGCGCGTGTTACCGCTTTGCCTTCGTAGTTCGACCAGTACGTTCTGCGTGCGGCCATCCTTTCCTGGTTGAGCCCAGAAGCAGTGCATTGACGCGAGCACGTGTCGATCGGAGATCAGAATTCCCGAGCAGCCATTCACGCCGTTGTCGGCGGCCGCCACGGGACCTTGAACCGTGACTTGCGGATAGAGATCCCCGCTGTCGAACGTACCCCCCTGCAGAGGTAGGCGAGCGTTCCCGGCTCCCGGATCATCTACCCCCCCCCTGCAGGCTACATGCCAGTACCACACTCGTCATGGCGCCCAAGGCGCCGCGTCGATTCAGATTCATGGTTGCCTCCCCGGTACTGCCCAAGCGGCCGCAGCGTCGGGCTGGACGTTGACATACTCGAGGACGCAGCGCAAGGGGACGAAGTGAGGCTAGGCGGAACGCTGGGCCTGCTTGGCAGTTCGAAGTGCCACGCAGGCCGCTACGTCGCGTCCGCGCGACCGCACTTCGTGCGCTGCGTGGGCGTCCAGCGTCGCCTTGGGAATCGTCCGGAGCGCCGCTTCGTCGGTGGATGCAAGGTACACGTTGGGCGCGAGGCCGGCTTCTGCGGCCTCCTGGTAGCGGCTGGCGCGGAGGCACCAGGCGT
>JABFRG010000285.1 GCA_013141295.1 Polyangiaceae bacterium | reverse complement strand
CGGGTACCGGCTACCCGCGGGTGGAGGTGGAGATCCTCCGCATCGATCGCTCGCCCCTGGGCATCGCCGCGCAGGGCGATCTGCCGCAGGCGCGCGGGTTCGCCGTCGTCGTTACCGGTCGCGCCTGGATCGCCACCGCCAAGGGCGCGTACATCGAGGACACCGGCGACGTGCGCGCAGAAACGCCGCGAGGCGCCTCGGGTGGAGGCGCCTCGGAGATCGTCCAAGACGTCGATGCTTCGCGGTCGGCCGCGCGGCGCCTCGGTCGCATCCTCGGGCGCCGTCTGCTGGGGGAGCCGGCGCCCAGCGAAGAGGGGCTGGGCGAGCCTTAGCGCTGGCTCAGTTGGCGCAGGTGGACGCGCACTTGGTGGTGAGGCAGGTGATCAGCGTGTCGTACGGCGCCACGCCGCTGGGGAACGCGTCGCGGGCGTCCTTCTCGCAGGCGGTGTCGCCCTTGCAGTCGGCGATCGACTGGTTCAGCATCGCGCAGTCGGAGGTGCTCGCTGCCGGCGCGCCGAAGCAGCCGGTGAGCTCGGTGCAGCAGCTGTTCTGCGAGCACGTGTTGCAAGCGGGGTCCTGAAAGTCGACGTTGCTGCCGCAGGTGGTGGAGCCGTCGGTGGTCACGGCGCCGTCGGTGGTGGCCGCATCGTTGTTGGTACCGCCGTCGCTGGTGCCGGAGTCCACTCGACCGCCGTCCACGTCGGTGATGGGACCGCTGGTGGTGGTGAGGGTACACGCCGCGAGAACCGCAGCCACTGCACCAAGAGCCGTAAGAGCAAGCGCGCCGTTTTTCATCCGTTCCTCCAAGGTGGAGAGATAGACGGACGAGCAGGGCTCGGCATTCAAACGGCGCCCGCGGGCACCGGGAAAACCTAAGTGGTTTCTTTGCCTTTGCGGGCGCGGAAGGCGATGACGATGGCGCCGAAGGCCCACATGTACCAGAGCTTGTCGCCGATGAGCTCGTACACGGTGGTGCTGCGGAGGTAGTGCACGGTGGCGTCGGCGGTGGCGGCCTCGAAGGTTTTCGTTTGGGCCACGGTGCGCCCCACCGGATCGATGATCGCCGAGACGCCGCTGTTGGTGCTGCGCACCAGGTAGCGCCGGTGCTCGATGGCGCGGAACTTCGCCAGCGCGAGGTGCTCCCACGGCTCGGTGCTGTCGCCGAACCAGGCGTCGTTCGTGATGTTCACCAGGAGCTCGGGATCGCCCACCCGCACCGCGTCGTTGGTGAAGCCCGGGAGGATGTCCTCGTAACAGATGAGCGCGGTGACGTTGTGCTTCTTCCCGCCGGTCTCCACCACCAGCGGCTTGACGTCGGTGCCGGAGGTGAACTTGCCGCTGTTGGGCGACCACTTGTAGAGGATCGGGAACGTATCGCCGAGCGGCAGGTACTCGCCGAACATGAGCAGGTAGTGCTTGTCGTAGCGGCTCTGCACCTCGCCCTTGGCGTCGGCGGCGAGCGCCACGTTGTACCAGCGCTCCCGATCGGGATCGACGCGGAACAGGACGCCACCGAAGATGGACGGGATCCCCAGCGAGCCGGCCACCCGGTCCCGCATGAAGTTGTTGGTGATCTCTTCGGGCACCGCGAAGGTGACCGACGACTCGCTCCACACCACCAGCTCGACGCCCTTTTGCTTCAGCTCGGCGGTGAGCCGCTTGTGGCGGCGGAGACCCTCGTTGGGGTCTTCGCGCTTCTGCATGAGGCCCAGGTTGCCCTGCACCACGCCCACGTGGAGCGCCGGCGCTTCGGCCACGCGCGCGTCGGTCTGGTGGATGCGGAGGAGGCCGTAGAGCACCGACGCGAGGGTGATGCCGAAGCCGCCCTGGAGCACGCGCTTGTGGGGGCCGCGCCGCTCGAGCTTGGCGATGAGCCACTCGGCGATGGCCGCGTTGAACGCCAGGAGGACGAGGCCGATGAGCACCGGTCCGCCGAGATCGGCCACCTGCGTGAACATCGGGACCTGGTGCACCGAGGCGCCGAAGTACCAGGGGAACAGCACCGGATAGACGAGCTCGCCGGCCACGAACGCGCCGCCGAACACCAGATAGCGATAGGGCCCCATGCCCCAGCCGCGGGCCCGGGCGCGACCGTAGAGCCAGCCGGTGAGGGCCAGGCGACCGCCTTGGAAGGCGCACACGATGAGCGTGAAGACCAGGCAGAGCGCGGTGGGGAATCCACTGAAGGTCTTGAGCATGGTCAAGAGCCAGTAGAAGCCTCCGAGGTTCATGGCGGTGCCGCAGATGAGGCCCAGCTGCGCTGCCTTCTTCGGGGTTTGCCCCTCGAGCGCAAGCAGCAGCGGCACGATGGCCACGAACGCCAGCGGCCACACGTCGAAGCCGGCGAACCCGAGGAAATAGAGCGTTCCCGAGAGCGCCGCCAGGAGTCGCGGTCGGAGATCGCCGGTGAAGAGCGTGGGACCCACGGCCAGCACGGGCGTCGCCGGCGAGACCGCTCCGCTCAAGGCCCGGCCTTGACGATCTCGAGGAGCTCCACGTCGAAGTAGAGGGTGGCGTTGGGGCCGATCTTGGGGGGCGCGCCGCGCTCACCGTAGGCGAGCGGGCCGGGGATGGTGAGCTTGCGCTTGCCGCCGACCTTCATGCCCGGGATGCCTTGATCCCACCCCTTGATGACCTGACCGCGCCCCACCGGGAACACGAACGGCTCGTTGCGGTCCTTGGAGGAGTCGAACTTGGTGCCGTCCTTCAGGGTGCCTGTATAGTGCACCTTCACCGTTTCGCCGGCCTTGGCTTCGGCGCCCTTGCCCACCTGGACGTCCTTGATACCCAGGGTGGGATCGGGCTTGGTGGGGGCAGCCGGCGCGGCGCTGACGGTGGGCGCGGC
>JABFRG010000176.1 GCA_013141295.1 Polyangiaceae bacterium | reverse complement strand
CGGTGAGCCTGCCTGTATCGAACGAAGTAGGTAACGCCGAACGAGGCTGCGACCGTGGCCGCCAGGAGGACCACGGCCGGCCACACGCGGCGGCCCGCCCCCCGCGTGCCCGTCGTCCCGTCCGCTGGTGACGCAAACGCCACCGACGGCTCGGCGCTCGGCGAGCTCGGCGGCGCTGCGACCGGCGGCGGCGTCACCGAAGGCGTCACGCGGGTTCCGCTGACGAACTGCGGCGCGAGATCGCCGCCATTCTCCACTTCCTCCACCCATTGCTGGCGCTCCGCCAGCGCCTCCTGCGCGACCTTGCGTACCCAGCGGCCCACGTCGCGCGCCGGCGCCGGAGCCACCAGCTTCTCCAGCGCCTGGCTCATCTGGCGCGCGGACTCGAAACGCTTCTTGGGATCGCGCTGGAGCGCCCGACGGATCACCTCGTCGAAGGTCGCGTCGTGCCCCAGCTCGCCGGGCATCTGCAGTTCGTCGCGCAGAATGCTCACCATCGTCGCCGCCGGCGACTCGGCGACCGGGAACATCTTTTCGCGGGTGACGAGCTCCCACAGCACCACGCCCATGGACCAGAGATCGGCGCGATGATCGAACGGGGCCGTGGAGAGGCGCTCGGGGGAGATGTACGCCACCTTCCCCTTGAGCGACGCGTCTCCGGTCGAGCGCGTTCGCTCCACGGCGCGGGCCACGCCGAAGTCGAGGACCCGCGTGAGCCCGTCGACGCCCACCATGAGGTTCTGCGGAGAGACGTCGCGATGGACGATCTTGAGGGGAACGCCCCGAGAGTTCGTGGCCTGGTGGGCGGCGAACAGTCCCTCGAGCGCATCGGTGACAATGGCCGACACCACCGCTGGCGGAGGCGGCGCCGAGAGCGCGTTGGCCCGTCGAATCAAGGCCGCCAGCGACTCTCCGTGGACGTACTCCATGACGAGCAAGAGCTCGCCCTCCCCTGCCACCACGTCGAGGGTGGGAACCACGTTGGGGTGCCGGATGCGCGAAACCAGCTTGGCCTCGGCCAGGAACATGGCCACCACGTCCGGGTCCTTGGCCAGGTGGGCGTGGAGGGTCTTGATGGCAACCACGCGCCCGAAGCCCGCTTCCCCGTGGAGCCGCCCCAGGCGCACCGCACCCATGCCACCGGACGCCAGCTCCCGATGGAGGGCGTAGCGATCGACGGTGCGCGGAGCCGACATGGCGAGAGTGTAGCATCATCACCCCGCGCGGAAAAAATGCGCGCGGGTGGTGCTGCTACGGATGAGGTGCAGCGAACCGGTACGTCTGGCCAGTCCCCAGCGTGCGCCAGTTGCGGCGGCTCAGGGAGCCGGGGGCGTGGGGACGCGGGCACCGGCGATGCCCACCGGCACCGGGAAGACCGAGCCGCCGTAGCCTACGACGTAGACGGACTTGGGATCGAAGCCCGGCCCCGCGCCGAACTGGATGTTCGAGACCTGGGTGGGGAAGGTCGCGAGCTGCTTTAGGTCGAGGCCCTCGCCCTTCGCGTTGGTGCGGAGGCGGAAGAGCTTCTGATTGGGCAAGTCGATGACGTAGAGGTTGCCGCAGCCGTCGAGCGCGAGCCCATCGAGCTTGGCGCCGCGGATGATCCACACCTCGACCGGGACAGGATTGGGCGACGTGAGATCGACCCGCATGATCCGGCCCTTGTCGTACTCGGTGTAGTAGAGCCGCTTTGCGACCTCGTCGACGACGATGCCGTTGGCGCCCTGGGCATTGCCTCCGGATGCGAAGACCCGGAGATCGCCGCTGGGCGCCAGCCGCGACACGCGGTTCGCTCCGCCCTCGGTGAACCACACGTTCCCGGCGCGGTCGACGTACACGCCGTTGGGACCGTTGAGGCCCGAGCGCAGCACCGTGACCGAGCGATTCGGAGCCACGGATACGATCTTTCCCTCGTTGACCATGGCGCCCACGAGATTGCCGTTCGGATGAAAGCGCAGCCCGAAGGTCGCTCCCGGCAGCGAAGCGACGGTGCCGGGCTTCACCTGCCCCGCAGCGTTCGCCGCGACGATATCGTTGCCCCGTTTGCCAATCATGTTGCCGCGGCCGTCGAGGGCGAAGTCCTCGCTGCCATCGAAGGGGCGGCCGAGCGCCGAAGCCGCTACCGAGCCGTTGGGCAGGCGGAGCGCGGAGCACTGTTGCCGGGTGAGATCCTGCGCGTCCTCTTCGACGTCCTCGGGCGCGCCGCCGCAACCGACGAGGGGCGCCGCTGCGAGGGAGACGAGGAGACCGAGGCACCGGCCGAGGTCGAGAAGCTTCTGGATGGGGTCGCGCATGGTGGGCCTGTGGTTCGGGGTTCGGGGGTTCACTAACTCTTCGCCGGCAGCGGGCGCTATCGAGCCGCCACCAACGACTGCGGAGCACGCGTCACTTGCACTGCGGAAGATCGGCCGGGGCCCGCGACGAGTAGCGGCCGAGCTTGTCGAAGTAGGCCCTCGCGAAGTCCTTGGTGGCGCGGGCGTCGTCGATGACGTAGCCGAACTCGGCCAAGTCGGCGTGATAGAGGTTCTCCGAGCCCAGGTAGAACGCCCGTTCGTCGGCAATGACGATCTTGGAGTGGAGCGCCAGCGGCTTGCCGTTGGGCCATACGTCCTTGTCGCTCGAGCGGAGGTTCATGAGATGAATCTTCTCGCAAACCACCTTCTCCGGCGCGGCGCAGTCGAGGAGCTCCGGATGCGCGGCGCCGTAGCGTACCAGCGTCTCGTGAACCTCTTGGAGGGTCCAGCCGTTGGAGTAGGTCGCGGCGAGCGCGGTGAACATGTTGGGCGTGCCGCCCACGGAGCCGTAGTTCGAGAGCACGAACTGGATGTCGACGCCGCGCATCCGGAGC
>JABFRG010000767.1 GCA_013141295.1 Polyangiaceae bacterium | reverse complement strand
GGCTTCATGCCCTGGACGCCGCTCCCACCGCGCATGACAGGCGGCTCGCGTAGCCCGCTCTCCGCGCGCTACCTCCCGCCGCACGGCGTACGCCCCCCGCGTCACCTCCCACCGCAAATCGAGCTACCTCGCTCCAAAGAAGAGCGCCCTGAAGAGCCGGGCGGGGGGTGGCGCAGCGGAGGCGGGCGTACGTGGCCGCCACCCTCCTCACGCGCCCTTGATAGCGGCGCTTGCTCCAGTCGCCCACGCGCTGCAGCCTCGCAACTCCCCTTCATGCCCTGGACGCCGCTCCCACCGCACATCAGAGGCGGCTCGCGTAGCCCGCTCTTCGCGCGCTACCTCCCGCCGCTCGCGGAGAACGAGTCAGGTCGTGGAGAGGCGCGTGAGGCGACGAGCGCCGACCGCAAAAATGCCGAGGATAGCGATGACCAGGACCGCGATGCCGGCGAAGACCCGTCGGCTCTTCTCTTGCTTGGCCTCGGCGTCGAACTCGATGCGCTCGAGCTCGGCGCGGGCTTTGTCGTTGGTGGGGTCGAGCTGGAGCGCGCTCTTGAACATCGCTGCGTCGTAGACGCCGCGGGTCTCCAGCTCCATGGCCTCGAGGTAGGCGATCTGGCTGTCGATCTGGGCCTTGCGGTCCTTGTCGGGATCGAGGCGCGCGGCCTTGCGGTACACCGCCAGGGCCTTCACGCGGTCGGCTTCGGCGTTCTTGGCGCCGTAGGCCATGTAGCCGGCCACCATCTCGCTGCGGCGATCGAGGAGCGGCTGCCGGGCGAGGACCTTGTCGAAGTCCTGGGTGGCGCCGTCGAGATCGCCTTCCTTCTGCTTCTTCAGGCCGCTCTCCAGCAGATCGTACACTTCCTGGAGACGCACCCGGTCGTAGGCCAGGAAGAGCTCCTTGGCCACTTGCTCTGCGCCCCAGCCGTCGGGCGTCGGCTTACCGGTGAGGTTCTGATACGCCTCGCGCAGCTTCCACAGCCCGTCGCCACCGTAGCTCGCGAGGGCTTCCCGGGCGGCGGCGCGGACCTGCGCGCGATCGCTGTTCACGAAGCTGAGGATGACCGCCAGTGCTTCGACGTCGTGGATGTTCCCGAAGGCGCGGAGCACGTCGCAGAGCACCTGGCTGCTCTTCACCTGCGCGGCGTCGCCGGCGGTCTTCTTGCCGAGACCCTCGAGCTGCAGGTTGGCCCACCGGCGAATCTCCTGCGAGGAGCGTCGCGCCTCGATGAGCGCCGGCACGAAGACCTCGCCCAGGGCCTTCACCTGCCGGGTGATCTCCGGGCGGAAGGCGCCGCCGTGATCGTCGGTGAGGGCCACCAGCTCGCGCGTAGCCTGGGTGGAGCCGATGCGGGCGAGGGTGCGAATGAGGGTGGCGGTGACCAGGATGGTCTTGGCGCCCGCGTCCTTCTTCTTCGAACGGAAGACGGCTTCGACGAGATCGAAGCCATCGGCGTTCATCCGCCCTTCGTTCTCTTCCTTCAGCGCCTTCATGGCGTTGGAGACGCCGATGGTGGAGGTCCGGCGCTCGGCTTCGAGCCGCTTGTGAATGGCGGGGAGGGCGTCTTGCCCCAGGTTGACCACGTCCTTCACCGCGGCCTGCCGCGCCGGGAGCTCGCCGTCGCCGGTCACCTTGGCGAGCATCGCCGAGAGCTCGTCTTGCGACAGCGCGGCCCGGGCTTCGGCTCCGGTGGGTGCAGGCGTACTGGGCGCGCTCGACGCCGCGGCGCTTCCGGTGGCCTGCGGCTCCGGCTCGGCCGCAGCGGCCGATGCCCAGAGAATCGCGACCAGGAGGATGGGGGTATTGCGCATGCTACGAAGAAAACGCCGGAGCCTCCGGCGCCATTCTCTCGCTCAGTCGATGATGCTGAACTCGGGAAAATCGCCGGTGTAGCCGCGCCAGCGGACGTCGACGTTGTCGACCCGGGCGGCGGACGGGCCGTGATTCGACCAGCTGGTGAGCTCCTTGATGGAGTCTTCCTCGCCCTCGGCGGTGATTTCCACGCTGCCGTCGGTGCGGTTCTTCACGAACCCGGTGATGCCCAGGCGACGCGCCTCGCGCTGCGCCGCGGCGCGAAAGAACACGCCCTGAACCCGGCCCCGGATGATGAGCTCGACGCGCTTGTTCGCCATGCCCATTTCCTTTACAAAACGTGGGGCCACGGGGCAAGCAGAGACCAGACCCCCGGGCCACCCCGGTCCGGGGGAGTCCGCTCCCGGCGCCGCGGCTCGTCGTCCCATGTCCATCACCCTGGCCGGTACCGGGCTCTTTACCGGCGTTCACTGCACGCTCACCTTGGAACGCCACGACGGCCCGTTGACGGTCCAGGCGCTCGGTGAGGTGGCAACGCTGGCCGACTTTCGCCCCGGTCGGTCGCCGCTCTCGTCCACGCTGGCGCTTCCGGGGGCCGGCGAGCTGCGAACGGTGGAGCATCTCTTCGCGGCGGTGGCCGGCCAGCAGGCCTACCACGGCCTCCGGCTCACCGTGGAGGGGCCCGAGGTGCCCCTGCTCGACGGCACCGCCGCGCCCTTCACCGAGGCCCTCGCGCGCCTCGGCGTCCCGGTCTCGGCACCGCCCACCCGCATCGCCCACGCCTTCGCGGTGCACGTGGCCGGCAGCGACTATCGCTTCGAGCCCGCTGCCGCGGTGCGCGTCGAGAGCACCCTGGTGACCGATGACGCGCGCCTGGTGGGCACCGCCACCTACGACGGCGATCCGCCCGACTTTCGCGCCCGCATCGCGCCCGCCCGAACTTTCGCCTTCGCGCGCGATCTCGAGGCCTACGCTGCCCTCGGCATCGCCACCCACCTGGAGCCCGAGCACTTCGTCATCCTCGGCGACACCATCCTC
>JABFRG010001245.1 GCA_013141295.1 Polyangiaceae bacterium | reverse complement strand
GCCTACGGCAACCCCATCGCCGCCGGCATCACCAGCGCCATGACCGCGCTCGGTGGCAGCACCGCCATCACCGTCAAGGTTCCGGTGGACCCGCAGGCCAACTACGATTCGACGGTGGCGCAGATCATCGCCGCCAAGGCCGACTGCCAGGCCATCATCGCGTTCCCGGCTGTAGGTGCAGTATACATGCGATCCTTCAAGAAGGCCATCGCCACCGACGTGTCGCGCGACTGGAGCACCTTCGTCTCCATCGGCTCCAACGGCATGAAGTCCGAGGACACGCTGGTGAAGGGGCGCGACAACCCGGCCGATCCGCTCTCGCCCACCTCCACCGAGGGCATCTACATCATGAACTTCGATCTGAGCCCGCAGACGCCGCAGGCCAACGAGTTCAAGACCCTGTTCCAGCTCAGCGCAGGCAGTGCAGCGGCCGCCGATCTTCCGGGGTACTCGGCCAACCAGTACGACGCCGCGATCCTCGCCGCGCTGGCCATCCAGCGCGCCGGCACCACCACCGACGGAAAGAAGATTCGCGACGCGCTCTTCGAGGTGTCGCGTCCACCGGGAGCCGCGTTCTCGCCGGCCAAGCTGGCCGACGCCATGGTGGCCATCCGCGCCGGGCAAGACATCGACTACGACGGGGCGTCGGGCCCCGTGGACTTCGACGACTACGGCGAGGTGCTCGCCAACTTCGTGGTGTTCCAGGTGAGCGCGGGCAAGTTCGCGAGCGCCCCTTCGCTGGGCCTGACGGTAGAGGACCTCAAATGAAGAACTCGACGAAGGCAACGTGGCTCGCGCTCGGCCTCTCCTGTGCGCTCTCCTTCTCCAGTGCGGACGCGCGTGCGGCAGACGCTACGCTCGAGCCCGATGTGGCAGCGGCCGAGGCGGCGTACGGCCAGCTCTCCTACGAGGACGCAGTGCGGCGTGCCGAGCTGCTCTCGAAGCGCAAGGGCATGAGCCACGATCAGCTGGTGCGGGTATATCGCATTCTCGCCATCTCCCGGGCCAGCCTGGGCGAAGACGAGAAGGCGCGGGAGGCGTTCGTCCTCCTGCTCACCTACGAGCCGGATACCACCCTCGACAAGAGCTTCGGCCCCAAGGTGCAGCAGCCCTACCAGGAGGCCCGCGGCTACTGGCGGCAGCAACCGTCGAAGCCCGGGCTCGAGGCCACCGTGTCGGCGCTCCGCCAGGGCTCGAGCGCGACGCTCCGGGCCACGCCGCGCGACCCCACGCACACGGTGCACGACCTGGTCATCGCGTATCGATTCGGGGCCAAGGGCTCCTTCGAAGCGAAGACCCTTCCGAGCGGCGCGCAATCGGTGGACTTCACCGTGCCCGCCGGCGAGTCTCGGCTCGATTACTACGTGCAAGCCCGCGACGCGAACGAGAGCATCGTGTTCGAGGTGGGCAGCGCGCAGGCACCGAAGACGGCGCTGGTAGAGGCCAAGGCCGTGGTCGACCCGGGTGCTCGCGGCCGCGAAGGCGCTGGCTCGAAGAGCATCTTCGCCAGCCCCATCTTCTGGATCGCGACCGGCGCAGTGGTGGCCGCCGGCGCCGTGGGCACGTACTTCATCGCGACCTCGGGCAAGACCCGCGAGGAGCAGCTCCCCCCCAACCGCTCGGGCATCTCGCCCATCATCTTCTGCGGCGCCGAGCGCTGCCGCTGAGTCGCGTTACCGGGCAGCTGCTACTTGCAGCTGCCCGCGCACTTCTCGCCGAGGGTGGCGCAGGCGGTGGTGGGCGGGAGCGTCGTCTCGTTCACCGGAAGGACCGGGATATCCACGGTGAAGTCCCGCGACGACACGGTTGCCTCCACGCAGCCCACGAAGTAGTCGGCGGTACCGCGCTTGGTGGTGGCGAGAAACGCACGCCGGCCGTAGCTGATTTCCCCGAGGCGGCCTGGCGTGGCACCGGCGTCGCCCGAGGCCGTGAGGAGACTGCACACCGGAACGAAATCGGTCTGCGCGAGCCGCGTGGGCGCTTTCGGGAGGTCGGCGTTGCTCTTCACCTTGGTGATGAGGGTGAGACAGCTGGCGTCCTCGCCGGTCCGCGATGCGTCGACGGCGGGCACGTCGAACACGGTCACCTGCACCGTGTCGGCTCCCACCGCCGCGGCGGTGGAGGGGAACGAGATCTGGTAGTGGGCCGGCGTGGGCGCCGCCGGAACCTGGGTCACGTCGTCCTTACAACCGACCGTGGACGCGAGCACCGCCGCGAGCACCGCACCCGAAAGCGAAACCTTCCTCACTTGACCTCGATGCTCCGGCTCACGAGCTCGCCGGCCTTGATGGTGACGGTATACGACGAATGAATCCCCTCGTCGGGGTTGTCGAGGGTGAGCGTGTGCGGGCCGGGCGAAAGCGGCACGCGGTAGAGCGGCGTGGTGCCCAGCGCACGCCCCCCTTCGGAGACGCGGGTCCAGGGGAACGTGTTGAACGAGAGCGTGCCCATGGTTCCGGCCGCCGGCGCGGTGGGCGCGGCACTGGCAGAGGCCGGGACGCTCGGCGCCACGATGGGACCGCCGCCGGTCTTCGGCAGTGGCCATCGCCCGGCGAACGTCCCTGCGGCGGTAGCTTTACCGGTGGCGGAGGGCGCCGAAGCGACAGCCCCGACCGGCTTGAGCGTCACGACCCGCGGAGCGACCGAGCCGCCCGAGGCCAGGTCGACGACGAGCGACTCGGTGGCATATCCGGGGAGCGAGAGCGAAAGGTTGTGGGCGCCCGGCGCGAGCTCGAGGGTCGCAGGCGTGTGGCCGAGGAGCTTGCCATCGCGTTCGATGGCGGCGCCCGGGGGCACGCTCTCGAGCGAGAGGATGACCGTGCGGCCGGCCGGGGTGGACGGCGCAGGGC
>JABFRG010000838.1 GCA_013141295.1 Polyangiaceae bacterium | reverse complement strand
CCTACGACAAGCGCCACGGCGTGCAGGGAGCCTTCAAGGCTCCTCCCCCGCCGCCCACGGTGGACCCCAAGAAGAAGACGCCGCCCCCGCCGCGGGCGCCGCCCAAGGACGCGCCCTTCGATGGCCTTCCCAGCTTCGAGACGCACAAGGTGTACATCGGGGTCATCGACGCCGCCAACGACGAGGCGAATACCTTCGACGTGCGCGTGGGTTCGGTCATGGGCGTGGTGAAGCTCGGCGACTACGAGCGCTACAACCCTGCCAAGCTGAAGGCGAGCGCGTTCGCGCCGCGCGGCGCCAAGGTGCGCGTGAGCTTGCTCTCGCCGCCCGCGGTGTCGGCGGACCCGGCCAAGCCTGCGCCCCGCGTGCCGTTGCGCATGGAGTCGGGACCCGAGGGCGCGTTCGTGGCCATCGACGTGAAGTCCCGCGACGTGCTCGCGCTCGTGGGCAACTACGAAGCGGCCGCCGGCGGTCTCGACCGCGCGACGCAATCGCGGCGGCAGCCGGGCTCCACCTTCAAGCCCATCGTCTACAGCTACGCCATCCACTCGCGTCGCTTCACGCCGGCCTCGCTCATCGACATCAATCCCAAGGCCTTCGGTGACTACAAACCCTCCAACTACGAGGGCTGGACCGCGAAGGATCCGCTGCGGCTCCGCGAGGTCCTGGCAAACTCGGTGAACGTCGGCGCGGTGCGCGTGCTCGAGGACGTGGGCCCGCAGAACGTGGTGGATTGGGCGAGCGCGCTCGGCATCACCACGCCCATGAAGCCGGACCTCTCGCTGGCGCTGGGCAGCTACGAGGTGGAGCCCATCGAGCTCTGCGCCGCGTATGCGACCTTCGCCGCAGGCGGCGTCTACGATGCGCCGCGGCTCATCGCCAAGATCGTGGGCCCCGACGGCAAGGAGCTCGAGCTCAAGCAGCGTCCGCCGGCGCGTCGGGTCCTCGACGAAGCGGAGGCCTACGTCATCACCAGCATGATGACCAGCGTCATCGACCACGGCACCGGCACCCGCGCCAAGGCGCTCAACCGCCCGGTGGCCGGCAAGACCGGCACCAGCAACGGTTCCAAAGACACCTGGTTCGCCGGCTTCTCCACCGACATCGCGGCGGTGTCGTGGGTGGGCTACGACGACGGCAAGCTCCTGGGCGGCGCCGAGGCGGGTGGCGCGACGGCGCTCCCGGCGTGGGTTTCGTTCATGAAAGGCGCGCACGACGGAAAGCCGGTGGTGGACTTCACGCGTCCGGCCGGCGTGGTGGTGGTGAAGATCGACTCCAAGACCGGCAAGCTCCCGTACCCGGACGACCCCGACGTCATCGACGAGGTCTTCCTGGAGAAGACCGAGCCCACCGACATCAGCGAGATCCCCGAGCCCGACGCCGGCGCGCCGACGGACGCCGGCACTCCCACCAGCTTCCCCGACGTGTACCTTCCGCCGCTCCCCGACGACCGCCGCTAGGCGTCACCGGGTGGCGGGCCGCGCCAATCCGCTGCGTTCATGCGCCAGGGTGACGAATCGGGGGCCAGATCGGCCATAGCGCATCAACAAGGATGGAACGATGCGCAAGTTGAACTGGGTACGGGCTTCGGTGGTGGTGGTGCTTCTTGGAGGCGCGTTCGCTTCGTCGACGACGGCCTGTGGCACGGACGAGGTGCTCATCGCCCCGCTCGACGCGGGCGGGACCGACGATGGCGCGAGCCCCACGCCGGTGGTGGATGGTGGCAAGACCGAAGCTCCGGATGCCGATGCGGCGGCGTTCGTGGATGCCGGCCCCCCGGTACCGAAGCTCGTCTTCGTGCACGCGGCCAACGAAGCGGGACCGGTGCGACTCTGCCTGGCGCGCCATGCCACGAATGGCACCCCGGATCCGCGCACCGACACGCTGCCGGTGGTGCCGCCGCTGCCCTACAAAAACAACACGGGGCTCGGAGGCCCGGCCAACCCGGTGGCCTTCGCGCCCGGTCTCGGCGCCGTGCTCCCGCTCGATTCACTGGACACTACACGCATTCACCTGCGGCCGGTGGTGGTCAAGGCGTCGTCGCTGCTCCGGGTGGGCGCGGGCGGTAACGCCAAGAGCTGCAGCGAGCTCCTGAGCGCCGCGGCCTACGGACCGGGCGCCGTGGGGAGCGCTACCCAGCTCGCCGAGGGCGCCGACTTCACGGTGCTGCCGACGATTCCCGCGCTCACCCTGCGAACCGCGCACACCTACGTGGCCCTGCTCACCGGCTGCCCTGGCGGGCTCGGCCTCGACACCAACCAGACCACGAAGTGCGGGCCTGGCTACACCGACGGCGGGGGAAACTTGCGCATGGTGGTCTACGAGCTCGACGACGCAACGGGCGGCGCGGGCAACGTGGTGCAGTTCGTGTACGGCTCGTCGCACGTGATCCCACGGGTGGTGAAGCCGTTCATCACGGTCAGCCCGGATGCCGGCGCCGATGGCGGCGATCGACTCTTCTTGAGCGGCGGCGCTACGTTCATGGCCAACGACCCGGTCGGGCCGGCGGTGCCGAGCCCGGGTGCCAAGGTCACCACGCCCATCTCCTTCGCCACTTCGGAGTTCGGGGTGCAGACGGCGCTCGGCGAGATCACCGGACCGGTCTCGCGATGGCAGGCGTTCGGCGCGCAGGGCACGGCGGACCCGACGTTCTTCAAGGCCGGTCGCGGGTACACGTTCGTGCTGGTGGGCGACCCCAAGGCCACGCTGGACCCCGCGGCGGGCGACTTCCGCGGCGTTCACTTGCTCGCCTTCGACAACGACCCCTCGGTGCCCAAGCTCTAGCCCGCCGGCTATAGAAACGGGCGCCGAAGGGGCGTAAGCTCTCCGGCGTCTCGTGACCATTCGCATCCTTCCTCGTTCGGCCCTGCTTCGGCGCTGCGCGCTCGCTCTGGCGCTGAGCGCTCTGCCGTTCGTGCACGCGTCGTCGGCCGTGGCGGCGAGTGCCATCGGTACCGTCGCGCCGGACCTGGCCAAGGCACTGGCCTCGGTGCCCAAGGGGGCGTTGGTCATCGCCGCGCCGCTCGCCACCGACATGCCCACCACCCGCGGTGACGAGCTGGCGGTGCGGGTGGCGACGCAGGTGGCGGGCAAGCTCGACGGTGCACGCGTGCATAATGCACCTTTGTCGCTCTCCGCAGCCCACGCCGCCGCCGCCAAGTCGCCGGCCTTCGTGTGGGTGCAAACCGAGGTGAAGAAGGGCGAGCTGCGGGTCACCGTGGACGCCTTTCCGGTGGTCACCAACAGCTGGGACCGCCTCCGCCGCATCTCGCCGCCCCCGCTGGCGCACGCCTTCGCGTCCCGTCCGGCCGATGCCGAGGTGCGCTCGTTCTATCCGCCGGTGCTGCTCGAGCAGACCAAGGTGCACAAGGCGCGGCACGGCGAGGGCGAGGTGCTGGCGATGGCGTGCGGCGATCTCGACGCCGACGGTGGCCTGGAGCTCGCGCTGGTGACGCGCAATCGCGTCTCCGTCGGGCGCCTGCGGAGCGGGGGCTACGTGGTAGAGCGCGCGGCGCCGTGGGCCAGTTTGGCCAAGCGCGCGCCGGTGCCGTTGCGCGAGCCCTTGGCCACCGCGTTCTTCGGTCTCGATGGCCTCCTGGTGGGCCTCTCCGATCGCGGCGGCGTGCGCCTCGATGCGGCCCTGGCCCCCAAGGACGCGCTGCGCGGCCTTCCAGTGAGCGCGGCTGCCGGCTGCGCTTCGCTCTTGCCCGAGGCTTCGGCCTTCGACGGGATGGTGCTCGCCTGTGTGCCGCCGCCCGCTCCGCCGGTGCCGGTTCCTACCAAGCCAACTCCCGCGGGCAAGCCCAAGCCGCCGGTGGAAGATGGGCTCGTCCCGCCCACCACGCGCTTCGACGCCTTCGCGGCCCTCGATCTGGTGTCGAAGGAGGGCGTCACGAGCACGGTCATCGCCGCCCGCGAGCCGGGTGGCAAGCTGCGGCTGCGTCGCGGCGACGTCACGCAGGTGCTCGAGAACGTGGGCGCGCAGATGCTCCTCGCGGACCTCGACCTCGACGGCGAGCCGGAGATCGTCTTCTCGCAAGACACCGGCGACGATGCGCTCACGGTCCTCACCTGGACCAAGAACGGCTTTCAGCAACGGCTGCGCGTGCCGGCTCCCACCGGCATTCGCGCGGTCGCCGCGTGCCCTCCGGAAGAGCGGGGTGTACCGGCGCTGGCGCTGGCGGTGGGCGCGACCTTCAGCGCAGATCCCGCCAAGCCGGGGTTGCCGGAGGTCTGGCTTGTCCGCTGACGCGGCGATCTCGCGCCGCGCTGCGCTGCTCGGCGCCGCGACCGTGGGCTTCGGCGGGTTCGCCGCCGGCCGTGGCCGTACGCCTCCGGCTGGTCGCATGAGCTTCCGCGTGCCGTGGCCCCTCGGGAGCATCGATCCGCATCGCATCGAGGACGCCACCGCCGCGCTCTTCGGCGACGCCCTCTTCGATACGCTCTACGCCCGCGACGAACAGGGCAACTTCACCCCTTCGCTGGCGGAGTCGGAGCCCACCTTCGAGAGCGGCCTGGTGCACGTGCCCATCCGCGACGGCCTGCGTGCTGCCTCGGGGAAGGGCATCGACGGCAGCGACGTGGTGTTCTCCCTCGAGCGCGCGCGAAAGCTCGGCGCTCGCGCCTGGTTCGCGGAGCTTCCGGCCACGCGGCTGATGCGTGGCGGCATCGCGTTCTCGGCCAAGGACGCCACGTCGATTCCCAAGGTGGTTCGCGCGCTCGCCTCTCCGCTGGCGGCCATCGTGCCGCGGGCCTTCGACGCCGATTCGCCCGACGGCACCGGCCCGTTTCGTTGGCGCCGTCGCGGCGACGGCTGGGTGCTGGCGCGCAATCCCTTGGCGGCTCGCGGTCCGGCTTACCTGGACGAGATCCAGGTGTTCGAGGCGGCCGATCTCTCGGCGTCGCTCCGGGCCTTCGAGACGGGAAAAGACGACCTCGGCTGGCTCGGTATGGGCCTCCACGAGCCGCGCCCGGGCGCGCGTCCGTTCGATCTCGGTGCCGTGGCCTGGGCCGTCCTGCGAACCGGAAAAGATGCCGGCACCTGGGACGTCGCGGGCACTGCGCAGCGTTTGTGCGATGGCTTGCCCCACTCGCGCCTCTCCTACCTCGGTCTCGGCCCGGCCTGGCCCAGCGAACGCGAAGAAGGGTGGGGTGGTGCGCCCACCGCGCTGGTGGTGCGCGAAGATGCGCCGTGGCTCGCCGAGCTGGCGCGCGCCGTGGCCGCCACGCTCTCCCGGCCGGGCCACGAGATCTCCGTGCGCACCACCAGCGAGAGCGAGATTCGAACGCTCCGGAGCTCGCGCGCGTTCGCGCTCATGGTCGACGTGGCGAGGCCGCTCTTTCCGGGGCCGCTGGGAGCCCTCGCGGCGCTGGCCACGGCGGACGATCCTTCGGCCGCGGCGCAGAGCATCTTGCGACCGCCGCGCTTCACGTCCGACGTTTCCCCCCGGGTGCTCACGCGCACGCTGCGTCTGGGCGTCCTCGGCGAGGTGCGCGTGCAAGGTGGACGCGCGCCCGATCTGGTCCTTCCCGGATTCACCGTGGGCCCGGGCGCGGACTTGCCGGCCACCCAGCGAGCCCGTAAGTGAGGCTCGCTCCGCGGCTGGTGTTCGCCTTCGGATTCTTGGCGGCGGTCTCCGTCGCCGGCCTCGGCGTCGCCGTGCGTCAGGGCGAACAGACCAAGGCCACCTCCGACTTCAACGCCCGGGTGAAGCGGGCGTGCGTGGAGCTCACCAAGGAGGTCACGCGCCAGGCGGAGCGCGACGCGACCCTGGTCGACAACGCCTGCCGGCCGCTGGAGCTCGCCGATCGCGTCGCGGTGGAGATCGAGTCCGGGCGCCTCGACGAGCATCGCACGCGCTTCTCGCAGCTGGTGCCGCCCCGGCGGGTTGCCTACGATCTCGACGAGCTGGTCCTCGCCACCAGTAAGGGCGACATCATCGGCGCCGATCCGCGCTCGCTCCTCGGCACCAGCGCCAAGGAGATAGAACGGCAGCTCGCCAAGGACACCCAGCGCTTCGAGCTCCGCACCGAGGGCACGCGCTCCCTGGTGTCGCGCTGTCGCTTTCGCATGCAGGGTAGCGCCGGATCGGTGGGGCTCATCGGCGGCCGCAACCTCGACCCGCTGCTCGCCCGCATCGGCTCCACCCTCGACGTGGGCGTGCAGGTGGGCGAGAGCAAGAGCGAGCTCCAGAACGTCGCCCACGATACGTGTACACTGCACGACGATTTCGGGCACTCGCTCCCCATCACCGTCACCAAGTCCACCGAGGAGCTGCGCGCCAACATCGAGCGCATCGACCAGCTGGTGCTGGTGGCGGCGCTCATCTCCACCGGCATCGCGCTGCTCTTCAGCATCGTCCTGGCGCGCAGCCTGGGGCGCCCCATCGCCGAGCTGGCGCGGCAGGCGCGCAAGGTGGCGAGCGGTGACGCGCGGCCGCTGCGGGTGCAGGGCTCCGGCGAGATTCGCGAGCTGGTGATCGCCTTCGACACCATGATCGAGGACCTCTCGAAGACGCGGCAGCGGCTCGCCGATGCAAGTCGCGTGGCGGCGTGGCGGGAGGTAGCCCGTCGGGTGGCCCACGAGGTGAAGAACCCACTGGCGCCCATTCGCGCCGCGGTGGAGACGCTGCGCCGCCTCCGGGCACGAGAAGATCCGGCCTTCGACGAGTACTTCGACGAGGCCACGCGCACGGTGCTCGACGAGGTGCATCGCATCTCCAACATCGTCACCGAGTTCACCCGCTTCGCACGGCTGCCGCGGCCCAAGCCGCAGCCGGTGGATGTCGCGGAGCTCGTGGCGTCCATCCTCACGCTCCACAAGGCCGACTCCGGCGTGCAGTTCGAGGCCATCGCCGAGACGCCCACGCCCAGCATTCGCGCCGATCGCGATCAGATCGTGCAGGTGCTCACCAACCTGGTGCAGAACGCCACCGACGCGCTCAAAGGTCAGAAGGATGCGCGCGTGACCCTCCGCACCGGGATGGCAGGGCAGGGGCACGTCTTCATCGCGGTGTCCGACAACGGTGCGGGCATCGATCCGGCCATTGCCGAACGGCTGTTCGAACCCTATGCCACCACCAAGGCGCACGGCACCGGTCTCGGCCTCGCCATCGCCCAGCGCATCGCCCTCGAGCACGACGGCGAGCTCGTCCACCTGCCCGGCAGCGCCTTCGGACGTGGCGCCACTTTCCGACTCACGCTGCCCATCGTGGGCCCCCCCGAAGCACCCCCCGATTCCTCCGAATGAGCTTCAGTTCCCGACGTATCCTCGCATCATGAGCGAGCCCGTGGTCCGCGAGGAAGTGTCGAGCCCCTTCGACCGCGTGAGCCCATCGGCGAAGCTCTTCGTCTGCCTCTCGGTGGCGTTCATCTCGTGCCTGCTCCTGGGCGACGTCATCGGCGGCAAGAACATCGGAACGCCGCTCGGCCCCATCTCGGTGGGCATCGTGGCCTTCCCGGTCACGTTCCTGCTCACGGACGTGGTGAACGACTTCTACGGTCGCCGGGGCGCGCGCTTTCTCACGTTCCTGGGCTTCGGCGCCGCGGTGGGCGCGTGGGTGCTGCTGCAGATCACCACTGCCATCCCGCCGCCGCCGGACCCCAACGACACGTATTTCACGCAAGCGGAGTTCATCAAGATCTTCGGCGGGAGCGCGCGCCTCTTCGTGGCGTCGATCATCGCGTATCTCATCGGGCAATTCCTCGACATCTACGTCTTTCAATTCTGGAAAGCCCTCACCCAGAGCCGGCATTTGTGGCTCCGCGCCACGGGGTCCACCTTGCTCAGTCAGATCGTCGACACGGTGGCGGTCAACGGCATCTTCTGGTTCGGGAAGCAAGACGCTGCGTGGATCGCCCGCAAGGGCCTGCGCGAGTACGGCATCAAGCTGGTGGTCGCCATCTGCCTCACGCCGGTCATCTACGCGCTTCACGGCGCCATTGTCCGCTGGATGAAGCTCGAGCCCGAGAAGCACGAGACCAGGACGTAAGACCCGGAGCTTCGCTTTCTAACCTCACCCCCAACCCCCTCTCCCTGAAGGGAGAGGGGGCCAGGTGGCAAGTCAGCTCCTCTCGCACAGAACGTCAATTGACGCTTCGTTTGTTTTGCTGCAACATGCACCATTGAAATGGCACGCGCAGTACGCTCCACCGGACGCGCCGGAAACCGCCGCGGCAGCCCCGAAGCCATCGAGAAGCGCCGGGCTGCCCGGAGCTTCAACGATCTCCTCTCCACCCTCGCGGGCAGCGCGCAGGCCCTCGATGGCCGCACCGAGAAGCGCCGCCAGCGGCTCCTCAAGGAGCTGGCCGATGGTCAAACCCGGGGTGCGCGCGAGCTGAAGCCGCTCGACATCCTGCTCCGGGTGCAAGAGCTCCTGGAGCTCGGCGAGTCGGTGGCCACCATTCGCAAGGCCACCCGCGGCAAGAAGCGCCCCAAGCTCGAGGGCACCGAGGTCGTGGACGCGGTGAAGAAGCTCCACAAGGCCTACGGTTTCCGCCCGGAGGTCTACCGCTTCGTGGGCATCGACGACGACGTGCTCGCCATCGCCGGCATCGCGCGCGCCCGCTGAGGTTCAAGGGTGCAGCACGCACCCACCGATGACGTCGCCGCGCCACTTGGCGAGCATCGCGTGCTTGAAGTCGGTGAGCGGGAATGTGTGCGAAACGTGGGGCGTGATCTTCCCCTCTTCGGCCCACTGCTCCACTTGCGCCAGCCGGGGCGCGCGAATCGAGGGATCTTCCACGGTGGAGAGCACGGTGGGGCAGCCGAGCACGTCGAGGCCCTTCATCATGATGAGGTTGGTGGGCAGCTGGTTGGCGTTGGGCGCGCCGCGCTGACCCTTGCCCTGGGCCACGAACGGCGTCGCGGCCCATCCCACGATGAGAAACCGCGCGCCGAAGCGCACGCAGCGCAGGCTCTCCACCGAGATGTCACCGCCCACGCCGTCGTACACCACGTCCACACCCTTGCCACCGGTGAGGGCCTTCACCTCGTCGCGAAAGCGCCGCGTGCCCTGACCTTCTTCGCCCTTGCTGTCGATGACGTGGTCGGCGCCCTGGGCCTTCACCACCGCGAGCTTCTCCGGTGAGCGGCCGGTGGCGATGACCGTGGCGCCGAGCAGCTTCGCCACGTGCACTGCCGCGAGCCCGGTGGACCCGGACGCGCCGTGAATCAATACCGTCTCGCCGGCCTTCACGCGGCCGCGTGCCACCAGGCAGTGATAGGCGGTCTCGTAGTTGCCGAGCAGGTTGCACGCCTGATCGAAGGTGAGCTTCCCGGGAATGCGCCGCACCGCTTCCGCCGGCGCCACGCCCCACGACGCGAAGCCTCCATAGGCGCGATAGGCGCCCAGCGAGCGCGGCCCCGCCAAAAGCCCGTCCACCAGCACGCGATCGCCCGCGGATACTCCCGTGGCTTCGGGCCCCGCCCAGGCCACCACGCCCGCGTACTCCAGCCCCGGCGTGTAGGGCGGCTTCGGCATGTGCTGGTACTGCCCGCTGGTCATGATCAGATCGACCCAGCCCACCGAGGCGCTCTTCACCTCCACGAGCACGTCGCGCGGCCCCAGCGTCGCCACGTCCGGCGCCTCCATGGGCGCGAGCGCCATGTACTTCTCGATGGCGTCCATGGGCGTCTCACCCAGCTCCGAAACCACCACGCGCTGACCCGCTGCGAGCGAAGAACCCATGCGCACCAGGCTACCTACGGGGGCAGCGCGTGCGCAATCGTCTCGATCCCGAGGAACATCGGCAGAGGCTCCGAGGTGAGCGTTCCCTCGCGAACGCCGTCGAGCGCCTCGAACCCCAAGCCCGCGTAGAACGCAACGGCGCTCGGCTTTGCGTCGGTCACCACCCCGACGCACCCCAGGCGATCCCGCTGCTCCAACGCCAGTACGAGCACGTGGCGCAGCAGCCCGCTGCCAATTCCCAGGCCGCGTGCGCGCAGGTCGACGCCGAGGCGGGCGAGCCGTAGCACCGGCAGCGGGTAGCTCGGCAAGCGCTTGCGGAGCCGCGCGTTGGGAACGGAGGCGCGCTCGATGGCCGACGGGGCGACCGTGGCGAAACCGACGATGCGCTTCGCGACGACCGCAACGTAGGTGACGGCGAGATGGAGCTTGAACTGGTTCTGGCCTGCGTAGTGCTCGAAGAATCGGTCGAGGTCGGCGTGTCCACAGGAGAACCCACTGCGGTCGTCGTCGCGCGCGAGCGGACGAATCTCAGCGGCGCTGGCCACGCATCAACTCGCGAAGGGAGTCGGTCGGAGTCGGCGGATGCTCGAGCCGCTCGACCACGCGATCGAAAGCCTCGTCTTCGAGCACGATTCGCGCGGGGACGAGGGCTTCATCGGGCAGCTCTCGCCGTGCGTCCATGAAGAAGAGAAGCGCCTGCTCCACCACATAGTTCTTCTTGAGGCCGTGGCTCTCGGTGAAGCGGTCGAGACGTTCCTTGGTAGCGGCGGAGACCGTCGCCGAGATCTGGGATTGGTCGCTCATCGGCTCCTCGCGTGGCTTGCATGCAAAAACATGGGTGACCACGGAAAAACTAGCGCAAAGAACTGCCGGCGCAACCCCGACCGACCTGCACGTTCGCCGCTCTCCGATCCAGGTCGTGATCGCAGCGCCGCGCAACCCGCCCGAAGCGCCGCGCTGAGCAGGTCACGCATGCTCGACGAACCCACCCAACGCCCAACGCCCGGGCCGCGTCGTGACACCGTTCGCCGCCCCGACATACTTGCAGATATGAGCTCCGCGCCTCCGTCCGCACCCGGCGTCGTGCGGCCTCGCGATCCCCACCGCTTGGCCGAGATGCGCAGCCTGCTCCTCCATCGCGCAGTTGCCGAGCGCATCGAGGGCGATGCCACCATCGTGCCCCGTGCCAGCGCCAACCTGGCGAAGTGGCGCGCCGACGGCCTCCTGCAAGACCCGCACTATGACGAGTGGATGCACGAGCTCGCGCAGCGAACGGCGTCGCTGGTCGCGTTCCTCCGTAGCGACGACGAGCGAGCCCGAGAGCTGAGGCAGGTGACGCCCCTCACGTTCGTCATCTCTCCGCGCGAACGATGGGCGCTCTGGAAGCGCGCAGGCGCCGATCTTCCGTGAAGCGAAACGCTGAAGCGCAGGCGGCGGCCCTGCGCAATGCTCCCGTACGCGTGGTAGGCGCTGGCTGGTGGGCCCGCGGACCCAGGGCGTCCCTCCCTGGACGAGGTAGTTTGGAACTTCGATGGATAGACTTCAGCCGTGCGCGCGGCCTGACCCACCCGAGTAGCGCAGGAAGGGCGTCAGTGGAGCAACGAGTGCCAGCGGGCTGGCAAGAGAGCTCGCTTGTCCTCGGCCTCGAAGTTCTCGGCGAGCCAAGCGGCGGCCCCGCCGCCTCGAACTCGGTCGTATTCCTCATCGTTCATGGGAATCATCATAAGGACCGTTACGGGCGCTCCGCCCGGCATGGGTACGCTTCCACCGTTCGCGAGGACGATGCCGCCAATTCCGAGCTCGGGTAGGGACGCCGCCAAGGTGTCGCCCGGATTCCAGGCCGCGCTGTCGGGGTCCGGGGAATGCATGATGGTACCGAGGCGCCCCACGAGAGACACCAGATCGAAATCGTACGTGTCCACCCAGGCAAGCAGCTCGGCGTGAGGTGCGCTAGCCTTGTCGTCACCGCGCTGAACCAGGCGACCGAACCCGTTCGTCACAATCAGGTAGCCAGGACGATCGTGACATTCTCGTACCTGTACCGAATGCGGCAACTCATCGGGATCTTCGCAGGGAATCTCGGAGACAACGTGACTTGGGTATAGCTCCGAGAGCTGTCCTCCAAAATAGGCCTGGTAGGTGTTCGGGGCGATGAGGTCAGGATTCGCCTTCGACGATGCCGCCGCCCACATTGACGCCGGATCTACGGATGTCGCCGCTGGCCGAAGAGCAAGCATCCCTTCTCGTGCAGTCATCGAATACTCCATGGCGTCGCCGTTGATGGTCCCAACTGGCCAGGCCCCGACTCGCAACCCGATGGGAACCCTGAGCACGTCACCCTCCTTGAGCTCTCTATTCTCCCGGATCATGCGGTACGCAGCGTAGAGAACCGCCTCATGGCAGCGCGATCGGATCCATGAGCTCGATGGCTCTACGGGAACGAATACATCAGGAAACCCGAAGGCAGCCATGCCGAACGTGGCATACACATTGGGGTCGCTGGCAATCGCGACGAGCCAGGCACCGAATGGCCTGCATTCGGGGTCATTCAAGTCGCCAAGCATGCGGACGAAACTCGCGCCATCAACAACGAGGTCCCCGGCTCGATTCAATATGACCGCTGAACCACGAGCCAGAAGCGCCACAACGAGCCGAGACAGCTCCCTCATCGACCCTGATGGACCCCACATATCCGGGTAACTGCCCATCGATCGACTGGCCCGCAAAAGAGTGGGTTCACCGATGTTCAGACCGAGAAATGCACTGCCCGTCGAGAAGTCCTCGCCCACCTGTCGGAGATCAAGGTGCTCCCGCGGGAACGGCTGGTTCCCCACGTAGGTCGTGACCGTTTGGGTACCAACCTTGAAGCTCAGCCCCGCCTCCGTGGTAGCCGTGATCCCGGCGGCGGCTAGGTCGAACTGCTGGAGCCAACGCTGCAACGCCTGCGGCCCCTCGGGCACATGCTCATTCAGAAGGACCGTGATCCATCCGAGACCACGACAGGTGCTGGCGGCAGCCTCGGCTGATAGTGTTCCGGCCTTCTTCTGCCCGAGCTTGGCGTCACGCTCTGCAAGCCGAAGGTCGTAGCCAGTGTCGTTCGGATCGAGCGAAACGGACTTGGCCCGAAGGCCGCCACGAGGATGTGGCGCAACCTCAGTCACGACAACGCGGGTCTCCACGACCGGTTCAAATCCCCTGCAGGAGGACCGGCCAAAGCGGATGCTTTCGCCGGAATCAAGCTGAAGCAGCCCAACACCGTCGCCTACTTCGTAGCTTGCCACCGTCGCGCCGCAAGGTAGCCCAAGGGAGGGCGGGACCGGCGGAGGCGGAGGCGGCGATGCGGTCTGCTTCGTCTTGAAGAACTTGTCGAAGAACCCCATGTCACGCTCTCCCTATCGTAGCCGCCCCTTCTACTGGCGCCGCCGAGGCCGAGCAAGTCTGAAGCTGGCCCGATTGGGGACACCCCGCACTGCGCAAGGGCGCCCAAGGTGCTCGATGGCGCAGCGAAAGGTGCGGCGCGAACGTTCACGCTAGAATTCAAGGCCGATGCGGCCGACGCCGCCTCCGGCGCTTCGCGCGCTGCTCTACTACGCGGAGTACGACGCGTATCCGGACCCCGAGCTCCTGGGCGAGGTCATCGGCCCTTGACGTGGGGGGTGAGCGGGCTAATGGTCGATGCCGTGCGGATCCGTGGCGCCACCATTGCGACTCTTCTCGTGCTCGCGTTCACCACGTCGGCTTCGCGGGCGGGCATGTCCGACGAGGAGACGAAGCGGCGCGCCGTTGCGGTGGCCCACGTGGGGCCGCGCGTCATCACCGTGGGCGAGCTGGAAGACCAGCTGGCGCACGTGCCGTCGTTCCAGCTGGTGTCGTTCGGCGCCACGCCGGCCGAGGCCCGGCAGACGTTCCTGCAAGAAGTGGTGATCCGCGACGCGCTGCTCTCGGCCGGCGCCGAGAAGCGCAAGGTCGATAGCGACGCGCTGGTACGCATGCAGCTTGCACGCACCCGCGCGAACCTGGCGCTCCGCAACGCCGAGGCCTCGGTGGGCTCCATCGACTCCATCACCAAGGACGATCTGGCCGCCTACTACGCCGCGCACCGCGCCGAGTACGAGAAGGACGCGCGCATTCAGGTGTGGCACATCGTGGTGAAGACGCGCGACGAGGCGCAGAAGATCCTCGATGCCGTGAAGAAGGATGGCACCACCAAGGAGTTCACCCGCATCGCGCGCGAGCAGAGCCTCGACAAGGTGACCAACCTGCGCTCCGGCAACCTGGGCTTCATCTCCCCCGACGGCACCTCCAGCGAAGCCGGCATCAAGGTCGACCTCAACATCGTGCGCGCAGCGCAGCTGGTGAAAGACGGCGAGCTCGCCTCGGAGCCGGTGGCCGAGGGAGATCTCTTCTCGGTGGTGTGGCGCCGCGGGTCCACGCCGGCGCAGAAGCGCAGCCTGGAAGAAGCCACCGGCGAGATGCGCGAGA
>JABFRG010000926.1 GCA_013141295.1 Polyangiaceae bacterium | reverse complement strand
CGAGGCCCTCGACCGCTACACGCGGCTGGAGCAGAAGTTCCCCACCCGCCGCTTCGCCGACGACGCACGCTGCCGGGCGGCCTTCGTGTACCGAGAGAAGGGCGACGAGCCCAAGGCCCGGGAGACGCTGCTCTCGGTGGCGCGCGACTACCCGGACGGCGACATGAAGGCCGAGGCGCTCTTCCGGGTGGCCCTGGCCCAATGGGTGTCGGGCGATCTCGAGGGGCCGCGCGCGCTGCTCGACCGCATCATGGTGCTCACGCCCACCGATCACCACTGGGCCACCGCCGGGCGCGCCGCCTACTTCCGCGCGCGACTCGCCGATCTCGCAGGCGACCACGAGGGGGCGACGCAGCGGTACCAGAAGATCATCGAGACGGTGCCGCTCTCGTTCTACATGCTCCAGGCGGCGGCGGAGCTGCGCCTCAAGGACGCGCCCCTGGCCGACGCAGCCCTGCGGGCGGCGGAGAAGCAGGCCACGTCGGCGGCGCGGGAGACCCTCGACGCACCCTCCGACGGCTTCCGTCGCGGCACCCAGCTCCTCTCGGTGGACGAGGTCGACTTCGCCAAGCGCGAGTTCTTCTCGGCGGGCCTCACCGGCGACTCCGCCACCCCGGCCTCGCTCACCGCCGTCGCCCAGGTCTACAACGCAGCGGGTCGCTGGTCGCTCGGTCACTCCTTCTTCCGGACGCGGGTGCAAGACTATCTCGACCACTATCCCTCCGGCGGCTTCCGCGCGCCGTGGGAGGCTGCGTATCCGCGGGCCTTCGGCGCCGAAGTGGAGCGCGAGGCTTCGCGCTACGCCGTTCCGCGCGCGCTGGTCTGGGCCATCATGCGCGAGGAGTCGAGCTTCGTTCCCGAGGCCAAGAGCCCCACCAACGCCTTGGGTTTGATGCAGCTCATGGGCGAAACGGCCAAGAACACCGCGGCCGGGACCGATATCTCCTTCGACGAAGCCTCCCTCAAGAAGCCTTCGGTATCGGTGGCGCTGGGCACGAAGCTCCTCTCGAAGTTGCGTGCTACCTACACGCATCCTGCGCTCCCCATCGCCGCCTACAACGCCGGCCCCGGCGCGGTGGGGCGGTGGCTGGGCACGCTTCCGCAGGACTTCGACCTCTGGGTGGAGTCCATTCCGTACGAAGAGACGCGCGGCTACGTGAAGCGCGTCCTCGCCAGCTGCCTGGCCTACGCGGTGCTCTACGATCCCGCCTCGCTCGGCGAGCTCCTGGCGATTCCCCGCAAGGTTCGTCCGTGACGGCAGAGGACCCGGAGCTGGTCCTCGTACCGACCCGTGACCAGGCGGAGTGGCTCACGGGCTCAGGCGTGCGGTCGGAGCCGCTGCGATCCTTCTTTTCGCGGCTCCAAGCCGCGTGGACGCCGGAGCTTCGGGAGGCGACGCCGGAGGAGACGCGGATGGCGCTCGTCGCGGTGCTGCGCGAGGACGGTGGGTTCACCGGTCTGCGTACCCTCGAGGCGGAGATGGAGCACGCCCTCTCGCTGGGCGCAGACCTGGCTCTGCCGCATGGCGCGGAGACGCCGCGCCGCCGCCTGCTCCTTCGGCTTCTCGGGGCTCGCGAAGCCAAGCTGCGCGCGGCGGGACTGATCTCTCGCGCCGCGCAGCTCCAGCGGCTGGCTCGCGAGGTGGGCGCCCGGCCGTGGGCCGAGCTCGCCCAGGTGATCGGCGCCGAATCGCTGGTGCTTCGGCACGTCTTTTCCTGCGGCGGCGCCGAGGCCGAGGTCTTCGTGGCGCTGGAGCGTCGCTTCTCGCAGGGGCCCGGCGGCTTTCGCGTGGAGGTGCCCATCGCCGCCTACGACACCTTCGAAGATCGCGATCGCGACGTCTTCGAGACGGTGGCCGACGGTTGGGCGCGGGCTCTCGACGTGGCGCCTGCACTGGTCGACCTCGGTCCTGCGGCGGAAGTCTTCGAGGCGGAGCGGTGGAGCGACGTGCAGCGCGTGCGGGTGGAGCACGCGGCCGATCAGGCGGCGGTGGTGGCGGAGCTGGTGTCGAAGCTGGTGGCGGAAGGCACGCCGCTCGACGCCATCGCGGTGGCGCTCCCCACGCTGCGCGACGAGACGCTCGACGAGATCGTGCGCGCGCTCGTCGCGGTCCGCATCCCCACCGCCGACCCGCGCGGGAGCCCGGTTCTCGAGGCCCGCTCGGTGCGCCTGGCACTCGAGCTCGCCTCGCAGCTGACCCATTCGTTCGAGGCACGCGCCTTCGCCGAGCTGCTCGACTCTCCCTTCCTCGATGCGTCGATGGAGGGGCGCCGGGAGCTGCGCAAGTACCTCCTCACCGCCAGCCGCCTGGTGGATGCTCCGACGTTCTTCGGGAATCTCCCGGCGAGCATGAAGCCCGACGCCGCAGCGTTGGGCGCGCTCTTCGCCACCCACGCGGCCGCGCTTCGCAACGCCGAGCGTCGCGGCGATGCACTCCGGGCGCTGGCGCGCCTGTGGGATGCGGTGGGCGTGCATCGCGCGTCGGAGCGCGGCGCCCTGCCGGCATTCCGCAGCGACGGCCCCTTCAGCGTGCTCGGGGAGGCCGACCTCGCCGCCGTGCATCGCGAGTCGCGAGCGCTCCGGTGCCTGGCGGAGACGCGGCTTGCGTTCGAAAGCATGGCCCGAGCCATGGGCGTGGCCGATGCGCCGGCGACCGCCGGTGAGGTGCTGCACGAGCTCGCCGCCCTCCTCCCGCGAACGCTGCGGCTCCCACGGGGCGCGCAGGCCGGCGCGCTCCGCATCGGCACCTTCGCCGAGCTGGCGGGGTTACCGCTCGACGCGCTGGTTGCCGTGGACGTCTCCGAAGCCGGCTTTCCGCCCTCGAGCGAGCTCCCCAGCGCCCTCGGCCTCGA
>JABFRG010000875.1 GCA_013141295.1 Polyangiaceae bacterium | reverse complement strand
ATCTGGCAGCGCAGGGGTGCGCCGCCGCCACCGCCGTAGCCGCCGCCAACATACCCGCCGCCACCGTAGCCGCCGGCCGCGTGTGGCGCGTCGAGCCCGCCGAGGAGGGAATTACCGAAAGAATTGCAGTGGCTACACAGGGGGTTGCGGAGATGGTCGACGGTGTGGGCAACGGAGCCGCAATGCGGACAGGCGTTCATCGCGATAGGCCTTCCATGCGCGTGTTGAAGATGCGTTCGCGCGTGGGGGACAGAATATCCAGGTTTCGCGCAAATGTGTGTTTTTTAGCAATGGGTTCGCGAACGGCGCGCGCCGTCACGGGTGGCCGTGGCCCTCGCCGGCGGCCTCTTCGGCAGAACCGTGGGCGGCTCCGCCGAGGGTGTCGGCGGCCAGGAGCGCCACTCGAATCACCTCCCGAACCGGGATCCCCCGGGTCCGCGCGATGGCCGCGCAGGCGTCGAACTCGGGCTTCATCTGCGGCGGGCCGAAGGGCCCTTCGGCGATCTTCACCGGCACCGGACCGAAGCGCGTCTCCACGGTGACCGTGCGTCGAGGTCGCTCCAGGCGCCGAAGCTCGGTCCTTCGCACCCCCAGGCTGGTGGACTCGCGCAGCATGACGTGCGCCAGTGCGTCGGCGGTCTCTTGGGTGGCGAGCACGGAGAGGAGGAACGCGGGCCTCCCCTTCTTCATGGTGATGGGCTGCGCCCACGCGTCGAGGGCGCCCTGCGCCAGGAGCACCTCGATGCACGAGGCGAGCACCTCGCCGGTGACGTCGTCGAGGTTGGCTTCGAGCAGCGTGTGGGTCGTCTCGGTGCCGGCGCGCTTGATGTGCGTCGGCGCATCGCCGAGGACCACGCGGAGGAGGTTCGCGCGGTCCTTGAGCTTGGCGGTGCCAGCCCCCCACCCCACCGCGCGGGGCGAGAACGTGGGCCAATCCGAGGGTTTTGCGTGCGCGCCGACGATCGCGGCCCCGGTCGGTGTCACGAATTCGAAGGCGAGCCCGGCATCGTAGGTCGGAAACCCTTGCAGGCACTCCACCACCGCCGGGGCCGGCAGCGGGATGGTCCCGTGCGCAGCCTTGGTGAAGCCGCGGCCCATGGGGAGCGGAGACACGCGCACCTCCGCGCCCAGGTAGTCGAGCGCTGCGGCACTGCCCACCACGTCGCAGATGGCGTCCACCGCACCCACTTCATGAAAGTGGACCGCATCCACGTCGCATCGATGCACCTTCGCTTCGGCCTCCGCGAGCCGCCGAAACGTCGAGAGCGCCCGCGCTCGGACGCCCTCTCCGAGCCCATTGGCTTCCGCGATGAGCGCACGAATCTGCGCGTAGTCTCGGGGCGGCGGCGTGCCGTCGAGATGCACGTCGAAGGCCGTTCCGACGATGGCATGGTGCTCACGCGTTCCGAAGTGAACGTGAAAGCCCGAGAGCCCCAGGGCGCCGATGGCGCCCTCCACGACCGACGCCGGAACTCCCAGGTCCACCAGCGCCGCAATGATCATGTCACCGGCGAGCCCACTCGGCGCATCGAGATACAGAATACCTCCTGCGCCCCGGGGCAAATCCGGTCGCTGCATCGGGTGCGCGTGGTGATGCTCGTGCTCATGCCCGTACCCGTGCCCGTGCCCGTGCTCGTGCTCGTGCTCGTGCTCGTGCTCGTGCCCGTGGTCATGATCATGCGGTCCGTCGTGCGGCATCTACTTCCCTTTCATCCGCAGCATCCGCACCGCAGCGAACGCCGCGCCGAACCCGTTGTCGATATTCACCACGGTGATTCCGGACGCGCAGCTCGTGAGCATCCCCAGCAGCGCCGCGACGCCCTGGAAGGCCGCGCCGTATCCTACGCTCGTGGGCACCGCGATGACCGGAATGTCCACCAGGCCGCCCACCACGCTCGGGAGCGCGCCCTCCATCCCCGCAACCACGATCGCCACGTCTGCCCCGGCGATCGCCTCGCGCTGGCTCAGGAGCCGATGAATGCCGGCCACGCCCACGTCGTGAATCCGCTCGTGGGTCACGCCGAGCACGCGCAGCGTCTCCGAGCACTCCTCCACGACGGGGAAGTCACTCGTCCCCGCGGAGACCACCACGGCCCGGCCCGCGATGGCGGCGATCGGGTGCGGCGTTGCCACGAGCAGTCGCGACACTTCCCGGTACTGCAGGGCCGGCAGGAGCGCCTGAACGTCGCGCGCGGCGTCCGGCGCAACCCGGGTCACGAGCACGTTTTGGCCCTTGTCGAGGAGCGCCCTGGAAATCCCGGCGATCTGCTCGGGGGTCTTGCCGGAGCCGAGGAGCACCTCCGCGACCCCCTGGCGCATGGCCCGGTGATGGTCGACCTTGGCGAAACCGAGGTCGGAGAACGGCAGATCGCGTAGCTCCCGCGCGACGGCATCGACGGTGGTCGTGCCGGCCCGCAGGGCTTCCAGGAGCTCTTGTAATTTCGGGGTATCCACGGCGGCGGACGCTAGCACTCCTGCGGGAGGTCGATCAAAGCGCGTCGTCGAAAGGGCGCTATTGACCCAGCCGCTGCACGCGGAAGCTGCCATCGCCGAACACGATACCGCCGGGCGCGAGGTCGAAATCTCCAACCTCTCCGGAAACCAGCGTGGTCGCCGCGCCGCCGGTCCGGGCGACCCGATGCAGGCCTTGTTCCGTGGACCAATACAGGCTCGCCGCGTCGGCACCGAGGGCGCGGGCGGACGCAGCGCAGGCTTCGCCGGTGCAGGCAACCGCCGCCGGCGCCGAAGCCGGCCGCGAGAGATCGAAGAACGCTCCCTGGCGAGAACCTCCGACGTGACCGAAGAGCGCGCCGCAGGAGGCGGCGAGCCCATCGAACGGAGCGTCCGAGGTGG
>JABFRG010000029.1 GCA_013141295.1 Polyangiaceae bacterium | reverse complement strand
CACCAGTAGGTCCGAGGTGTCCGGGGTGCCGCTGCCCAGGTCCACCAACACCGGCGCGCCGGTGTTGGTGGACCTGGGCAGCGGCACCCCGGACACCTCGGACCTACTGGTGAACGCCATGGCCACGCTGCAGGATGGGGTGTTCCTCGTCGACATGCAGAGCGCACTCGGCTTCGACGCGCAGGTGAAGGCCATCGCCGCGACGCCTCGGGGCCGCCCCGGCAAAGGGCTGCGGCAGGTGGCCACGCTGGGAACGCCGCCGGAACGAGCCATCGCCGACACCTGCGACGCGGTGTTCGACGCGTGCGCCAGCGGAGGTATCTGTGCGCCATCGGGCGCGGAGCACCGATGCCTGGACGGCGCGCAGGCCCGCGCCACCCGCTGCGCCGCAGCCAGCACCCTCGCCGTTGGCGCATCGACCGTGGGTAGCACCGGTGACGCCAGCTTCTGGGAACCGCCGCTCGGCTGCGTGAGCGCCGACGCACGCAGCGGCCCCGAGGGACTCGTGACCCTCCACGTTGCGGAGCCCACCGCGGAGCTCACGGTCTCCACCGATTCGCCCGACACCGACTTCGACACCGTGCTGTCGATCTACGCGGGTTGCGGCGCAGATCCGCTCGCATGCAACGACGACGACGCGCCTCCGCGCTCGAAGATCACCCTCCGCGACGTGGCCCCCGGCGACTACCTCGTGGTCGTCGATTCAATCGGCGCCAAGGGCGGCCACTACCGCCTCTCGGCGACGTCAAAACCCTGACGCCCGTCAACGCGCCGTCTCCCCGCTGTTGGGACTTGGGCTCTTCACCCCCTCTCTCTTCAGGGCTCTTCAGGGAGAGGGGGCTGAGGGGTGAGGTTTCAAGGGAGGTTCAAGTCAGTTCGCGCTGGCACCCTCGTTGCTACTCCCCTCGTGTCGCCAAGGTCGGCGACGAAGGAGCAAGAGCGATGCGTCGAGCTGTCTGGTTGGTTGCCCCGTCGGTCATGGCCCTGATTGCTGCATGCGGCTCACCCGGTGCGGGCGGCAGCGACGCGGGGCCCGGTGGCGGTTCCGACGGCGGCACAACTGCAACCGACGGCAGCACGCCGGGCACCGATGGCAGCACGCCCGGCAGCGACGGCGGTACCGACGGCGGCAAGCCCACGAGCGCCAATCTCAAGCTCACCGCCGCCACCCTCGCCAACGTGGGCCGCAAGGGCATCGACCTCCAGATCTCCCTGACCGGCACCGACGCCAAGGGGCGCACCAGCTCCGCGCACCTCTCCTTCCTCGACGCCTCCGACAACGAGATCACCGCCTTCGACACCAACTGGGACGGCGTCGCCGACGCCACCGCGCGTCGTGCCTTCTTCGACACCAGTGCCAGCGGCAAGACGTCGTTCACCTCCACCATCACCTTTCCCGGCATCCTCACCCGCGTCGCCAACATCGAGAAGGTGAAGGTATCGCTGCAAGATGCAACCAACGCGCTCTCCAACGAGGTCGTCGCCACCCTCTCCCGGCAGACCCAGGGCGAGGAGAACGACCCCTGCGACACCAAGATGATCACCAGCCGCTGCGCGCCCGGCCTCTCGTGCGCCGGTTCTCCCGCCACGTGCCAGGCCGGGGTGGCGCCGCAGTTCAACGGCGTCGCCTACTACAACGGACCCCGCGGGCCGGTCATGCTCTTCCGGGGCAACGAGCCGGACCAAGACATGGGCAACATCGACGTCGAGTTCCTCAATGGCGCCGGCAACCCGCTCGCCATCGACCTCAACAACGACGGCAACATGACATCGGCCTTCAGCATCGACGCCAAGGCGTCCTCGGCCGCATCGGCGACGTTCTTCCTGCAGAACGATCCCGCGGCGGGCTTCGAGACCTTGGTGCCGAAGATTCGCGCCACCCCGCGGGACCTCTTCGGCCACACCGGAAACGCCGTGATCGCCGCGGTGACCACCGCTCCGGTGAAGGGCGCGGGCCAGGCCTGCGACCCGTACGGATTCGACGCGTGCACCGGAGGCAACCTCTGTGCGCCCGGCATTCCCGGCGCCACCAACACTTGCACCAGCGGCGCGTCGCTCCGCACCACCGCGTGCACCGCATCGGTGAAGCTCGACACCTCGAAGACCACGCTCACCGCCTACGGCCGCACCCAGGGCGTCAGCCTGTGGGAGCCGCCGAGCGGTTGCGTCACCGGCGACGCCACCGGCCGACCGGAAGGCATCATCTCGCTCCACGTCGCCGCGGCCACCGCCAAGCTCACCCTCACCACGGCGCTGCCGGAGACCGAGTTCGACACCGCCATCTACCTCGTACCCGGTTGCGCAGCGAGCGGGGCTTCGGCCCTCGGCTGCAACGACGACGTGCAAGGCTTCTCGTCGACGCTGGTGCTGAACAACGTCCCCGCTGGCGACTACACCATCGTGGTGGAAGCGGTGTCGAGGACCGGCGGCATCTTCGGCGTCAACGTCAAGGTCGACTGACAAACGTCCGCGCTGGCCTGCGCCGAGGGGAGAAACCAGCCCAGGTTCCGTAAACCCTCGTAGCGCCCCCTACGCCGGTGCCGGCAAACTCTTGCGGGTTCCCGCAACGCGCCGTCGCCACCCCGCAATTCACCGAGAAAAACTCGGCCAAATTGCGAATCGGGTCGATGGCACACGGGCTGCGTGAGGCCTTCCATGACCCGGGTTTCCCCTTCGCGCCGATCGTCGATCTTCCTGCCAGCCACCCTCTTGGCCCTGGCTCTGGTGGCGGGCGCCACGGTCGCGCTGTGGTTCCATATGGCCCCGCGTTTCTCGGTGGATGGCCACCCGGTGCCCGGCAGCCGCAAGGACGTTGCCGGTTGGCTCACGGCGCTCGCGGCACTGCGCGCGGAGG
>JABFRG010001222.1 GCA_013141295.1 Polyangiaceae bacterium | reverse complement strand
GCTGAAGGACCGCCGCGCCGACCCTCACCCAGTGGCGGCAGTCCTTCAGCTGTGTGGACGCCGAATGAAAGCCTCGCTCCTCGCTATGCCCCTCCTCTCCGCCCTTGCCCTCGCGGCATGCGGCGATGCGCGCCGCGCGGCCCTGCTCGGCACCGACCAGGTACCCGACGCAGGGGAGCCGGTGACGGTCGACGCGGGCCTCGACGCGTCCGCCGAAGCGGCGCTCCCGCAGCCTCGCCGCGATGCGGGCCCCGACGCCGAGGTGCCCACCCCGGCGCCGGTATGCGATCCCGCCAAGGGATGGGGGACACCGGTGGAGCTCGCGCTCCCGGGGGGCGAGGCCAAGACCCTCGATGCGGTGTCCGGCGACGAGTACACCGTTGCGTGGTCCACCGGAGACGGCACGGTTCGCGTCGCCGACCGGACCACGATTCCCGGCGCCTTCGCACCGGCGCAGGTGCTCTCGTCGGTCTTCGCGAGCGGTGAGCGTGTCGCGCTCGGGGCCGACGGTCGCGCGCTCTATGGGGTCCGGCCCGATGGGCGCGGGCTCCTGGTGTTGACCCGGCCGAGTCGTGACGAGGCGTTCGCGCCCGGCGACGGAAGCGTCGTCGCGAACCTGCAGGGGGAGCTCGATGCGATGGCCTCGGACGAGCGGATCGCGGATCTGGTGGTGGGCTCGTCGGATACCGCCCTCCTGTTTCGCCGGGTGGGTGGCACATCTCCGGGGCTACGGGTTGCGCTCCGGGTGATGCCCGGCGACGCCTGGTCCGCGTCCCAGCCGTTTGCCGTGCAGACGGAGCTCTCGATGGTGGGGGCGCGTGCCCGTCGCCCCACCGGGCTCTCGGCCGATCTCCGTGCGCTGTACTTCCTCGACGAATCGTCGGGGGTCTCGCGGGTCGCCTACTTCCGCTACGACGCGGTGACGGCGTCGACCTTCCTCGACACCGCCGGGCAAGAGAACGCGCAGCCCAGCCGCGACTGCGCGACGCTGTACTTCTCCACCGCGGGCAAGGTCTTCGCGGCAGGTCGCTGAAGTCCCTGCTCAGGCGTCGTCGCGCTCGAGCTCTTCGGCAAGGACGTTGAGCACCTCGGCCGCGGCGTCCACGTGCTCGTGCGGCAGTCGGCGGAGCGCGCGCCGGACGGCGGCCTCGACGGTGCCGGCCTTCACCGTGTCGAGCTCGACGCCGCTCTTGGTGAGCGTGAAGAGGGCGCGGCGCTTGTCCTTTGCGTCGTTCACGCGCCGGACGAACCCACGCGACTCGAGTCGCCGGAGGATTCCGGTGAGGGTGCTCGGGTGAACGCGCAGGGTGCGGGCGATGTCGCCAGCGGACGCCTGCGGGTAGCGGCCCACCACCCGAACCACGAGTCGCTGAGGCCCGGTCACCCCGAGCACCTGATCCATGCGCTTGGAGCGGCGCTGCAGCGCATGGTCGACGCCCCACACGAGGCGCATGAACTCGAGGACGAACCCGAGGCCAGCGTCGCCCTCGGCGGGAGGGGAGCTTGCGGAGCCCGCCCCACCTGCGGAGGCTCGCCCGGCGGCGGCCCGAGGCTTGGAACGGTTGTCGCTCATGGAGGACCGCGATGATAGTCGAAGGAGGCACGTTTTCGCGCACTTTTGTGCGCGAACCGGTAGCCTGAGCGATCCTGCCTCGGAGCCGCGTCCCTGGAGCGCGCTCACCATGCGGTTGGCCATGCGGTTGGGATGGGAACCGCCGACCGAACGTATTAGGATTCTCAGCGGGTGGTGCCGGTGTGGCATCGTCCGCCGCAGCCGACTTCATGGGACTCGACACACTCCCGCGCCTCCTCGCTCAGCGATACCGTCTCGAGAAGAAACTCGGACATGGTGGCATGGGCGTCGTGTACGGCGCGCTCGACACCACCATGCGGCGCTCGGTGGCCATCAAGCTCATCTCGCCGGACCCGTCGGTGGACGACGAGGTGGTGAGCCGCTTCCTGCGAGAGGCGAAGAACACCGCCAAGATTCACCATCCGAACATCGTGCACGTGTTCGACCTCGGCAAGAGCGAGACCGGCGAGCTGTTCTTCGTCATGGAGCTCCTCGAGGGCGAGTCGCTCTCGCAGCGGCTCCGCAAGGTCTCGCACTTCTCGCCGGAGGTGGCGGTGCATATCGGCCGGCAGATCTGCTCGGCCCTGGCCTACGCCCACGAGAGCGGCATCATTCATCGCGACCTCAAGCCCGCCAACGTCATGGTGGTGCCTACGGCGGAAGACCCGCATTTCGCCAAGGTGCTCGACTTCGGTGTGGCCAAGGCCCAGGACCAGGGCACCCAGCTCACGCGAACCGGAATGCTGGTGGGCACCGTCGAGTACATGGCGCCGGAGCAGATCATGGGGCGCCCGGTGGACGCGCGCACCGACATCTATGCGCTGGGCGTGATTCTCTACCGGATGCTCACCGGCACGCCGCTCTTCCGTGATTCCGGTTCGGCGCAGGTCATCAATCAACACATCAACGAGACGCCCGAGCCGCTCCGACGCCGGGCGCCGGAGTACGGCATTCCTGCGGCGCTCGACGCGCTGGTGCTCCGGTGTCTCGCGAAGCGACCGGAGGGACGCTTCGAGACCATGCACGACGTGGAAGACGCGCTGGTGGCGGCGCTCGAGCCCGGCGCCGAACCCAGCCCCAGCTGGGGTGCGCGCGCCGCGGGCTTCGACGACAACATCCAGACCGAGCTCGCGCGGCGTCCGGGCGACTTCGACGACGCCGACGAGCCTCACGAAGCCACGCGCGTCGAGGGGCGGAAGCTGGGCGGAGCCACCGCGCCGCCGGCCGCACCCGCGCGACCGGTTCCTCTGGCAGCCCAGACGCTGAAGAGCATGGCCATGCATC
>JABFRG010001255.1 GCA_013141295.1 Polyangiaceae bacterium | reverse complement strand
CACATCCGTGTCCTTCATATCGACGCATTTCGATCGAACCGCCGCGCCGTGCAAGCTCAGACCTTCGCGTGCCGACGTTTGCAGTCACACGATCCATTGCCGCCCCGGCTGGATCTGCACCCATTCCCCCTTCCCACTTGAAACTTATGCCACAGGTAGGGGCTTGCGGGAAGCCCCGGGTGATGGCGTACAGAGATCGACCTCGGGCCGCTCGCTGATCGCGCGGCCGCGCTTCTCGTCGAAACGGAGGTACGCGCATGGGTCGATACACACTTCGTCTTCAGGACACGGGCCGGAGCGAAGCCGCGCTCGTGGGGGGTAAGGGCGCAGGTCTGGGCGAGCTCGCCAAGATTCCCGGAATCCGCGTTCCCCACGGATTCTGCATCACGACCGAAGCATTCCGCAGCGTCCTGCGGGGCGCGCCGGCCATCGACACGCTCCTGGAAGACCTGTCGCGGCTCGGGGCCGACGACCGCCCGGGCATCGCGGAATGCAGCGGCGCCATCCGCAGCGCCATCGAAGGGGCCGAGGTTCCCGACGATATCGTACGAGCCATCGCCGCGCACATTGCCGAGCTCGGCGACCATCACGCCTATGCGGTTCGCTCCAGCGCCACCGCCGAGGACCTGCCGTCCGCGTCCTTTGCGGGCCAGCAAGACACCTATTTGAACGTGGTCGGAGCGCCGGCAATCCTGCGGCACGTGCGCCGGTGCTGGGCATCGCTATTCACGGCGCGGGCCGTGACCTATCGCCTCGAACATGGCTTCGACCATCGCAAGGTTCACCTGGCGGTGATGGTGCAGAAGATGGTATTCCCCCGGGCCGCAGGAGTCCTATTCACGGCGGATCCGGTGTCGTTCGATCGCACAGTCGTATCCATCGACGCGAGCTTCGGCCTCGGCGAGGCGCTGGTCTCGGGTCTGGTGAATCCCGACAACTACAAGGTCCGCAACGGGGTCCTCGTCGGCAAGACCATCGCAACCAAGCAACTCGAAATCGTTGCGGAGCGAGGGGGCGGAACCACGCACCGGGCCGTCCCCTCCGAGGTGCGCGCCGAGCAAGCGCTGGCCGATGCGCAGGTTCTCGAACTGGCGCAACTGGGCCGCACCATCGAAGCGCACTTCGGGAGACCGCAGGACGTGGAGTGGTGTCTCGCCGAGGGTGCGTTCTTCTTCGTTCAGAGCCGCCCCATCACCACGCTGTTTCCCGTTCCCGTGGCGCACGACCACGCCAAGCACGTGTACGTCTCGGTGGGTCATCAGCAAATGATGACCGACGCGTTGAAACCGCTGGGGGTGTCGGTGTTTCAGCTCACCGCTTTTGGCACCATGCACGCGGCCGGCGGCAGGCTCTTCGTGGATGCGTCCGCGGCCCTTGCCACACCTCATGGGAGACACGCGCTCCTGAAGGCCATGGCCGAGCACGACCCGCTCACCGAGGATGCGATACGAACCCTCCTCGAGCGCACTCCGGCCTCGGGCGATGGCGCCGACTACGTCCCGCCAGTCGCCCCACGGCCCGAGGCCGAGCCGGCCTGGGCCCAGGCCGTGCTCGACGAGAGTCGCGCCGAAGTCGATACACTGAAGCGGGATATCCAGGGTAAGTCCGGCCCCGATCTCTTCGACTTCATCGCGACGGACATCGGGCGCCTGAAGAAGATCGTATTCAGCCCACGGAGCATGGCGGTGCTCACGGCCGCCGCGCATGCCGCATCGTGGCTCGACACGCACATGAAGGACTGGCTGAGCGAAGAGAACGTGAGCTACGTGCTTTCACAATCGGTCCCCGACAACGTCACCGCCGAGATGGGCCTGGCGCTCCTCGACGTCGCTGACGCCATTCGCCCCTACCCCGGCATCACCTCCTACCTGCAACGCGCAGCAGACGACGGATTCCTGAGCGGTTTGGACGCGCTCGAGGGCGGCTCGACGGTCCGTGCGGCCTTCGAGCGATATCTCGACAAGTACGGAATGCGATGTACGGGAGAGATCGACATCACGCGGCCTCGGTGGGGCGAGGCACCGACGGCCCTCGTACCGGCGCTCCTCGCGAACGTTCGCAATGTGCCGGCAGGGGAAGGTCCTCGCAAGTTCGAAAAGGGTCGGCGCGAGGCCGAAGAAATGGCGCGTTCGCTCCTGGCCCGTTTGCGCCAGTTGCCCGACGGCGACGAGAAGGCCGCAGCCACCGCTCGAGAGATGGATCGCCTGCGATGTCTCACTGGCTACCGGGAATATCCGAAGTACGCCATCGTGCGCCGCTATTTCGTGTATCGCCAGGCGCTCCTGGCGGAGGCCCTTCGACTCGTCGCCGCGGGCGTCGTTCGCGAGACGGAAGACATTTACTATCTGACGTTCCAGGAGCTCCGGGAGGTGTCGCGCACCGGCGCGTTCGACGTGCGGCTGGTCGAGTCGCGGAGGGTCGAGCACGCGCACCACCAGAGGCTCACGCCCCCGCGGGTCATGACCTCCGATGGTGAAGTGCCGGTGGGTCGATACCGGCGAGCGAATCTGCCCCCCGATGCGCTCGTGGGGCTCGGGGTCTCCTCGGGGGTGATCGAAGGGCGCGCGCGGATCGTCCTGCGCATGGAGGAGGCCATGCTCGAGGAGGGCGACATCCTGGTCACGACCTTCACCGACCCCAGCTGGACTCCCTTGTTCGTATCCATCAAGGGGCTGGTCACGGAGATCGGCGGGCTCATGACCCACGGCGCGGTCATCGCGCGCGAATACGGATTACCCGCCGTCGTCGGGGTATTGAACGCCACCCAGCGCATCGAGGACGGCCGGCGCATCCGCGTGCACGGCACCCACGGCTACGTCGAGCTCCTGTAACGGCATCAGGTGAGCATCGGCGCGGGGA
>JABFRG010000177.1 GCA_013141295.1 Polyangiaceae bacterium | reverse complement strand
GCCCTCTTCGAGCTGACACAGGACGGCGCCCACGAGGACGACGTCGCCGACGTTCACCAGCACCTTGGCGATGCGGCCGGCGGTGGGTGCGGGCAGCTCGCTATCGGCCTTGTCGGTGGCCACCTCGAGGAGCGGCTGGTCCTTCTGGACGACGTCGCCTTCCTTGACGAGCCACTTCGTGATGGTGCCTTCGGAAACGCTCTCCCCCAACTGGGGCATGGTCACGTCGAACATCCGCTTTTTCTCCCGGAACGTAGGGCCGGCACTCTACAAATCTTCGAAAAATTCCGCAATGCTGCATCGCACCATCGGGAACGAGCTTGGATGCTCCCTTGTGGGGTCGCGTGGCGCGTTTTGCCAGTCGAGCGTCGCTCCGGAGGCGCGAGCCTCAACCGGAGACGCGACGGAGGCTGGCCACGAAGTAGCCGTCGGTGTCGTGCACCGACGGAAGCAGGCGAAACGCGTGCTCGGCCGTGAGCGCACCGTCGATGGTGGTTGCGTCGAAAGGGGCCGGCTCGAGGATGTCGGCCACCTGCGCCAGCACCTCTTCGGCCTCGCGCCGGAGCACGCTGCACACCGCGTAGACCAGGTGCCCGCCGGGGGCCAGGAGGGTCACCACCGTGCGCAGGATCGCGGCCTGGGTCGCGGCCAGGCTCTCCACGTCCGCCTCGGTGCGGCGCAAGAGGATGTCCGGACGACGCCCCACGGTGCCCACGCCGGAGCACGGGGCGTCCACCAGGATGCGGTCGTAGGGGCCGGTGCAATCGCCCGGGCCCTGGGTCCAGTCCACCGCAAAGGCGCGCTGCGGAGCCCGCGCCGGGTCCACGGTCATGAGCCGCTCGAGCTTGGCCGGGTGCAGATCGGCGGCGTCCACCTGGCCGCCCTCGCCCACCCCGCGCCGGAGGATGGCGGTCTTGTTGCCGCGGCCCGCGCAGGCATCGAGCACGCGATCGCCGGGGCGCGCGCCGAGCGCCAATGCCACCACCTGCGAGCCCTCTTCCTGCGGCATCCAGCCCACGCCGAAGCCGGTGAGCACCTTGGGGTCGCCGGCGTTCTCCACCAGGATGGCGTGCGGCGACAGCTTGCCCTCGGCGAAGCGCGCGTCGGGATGGGCCGCCTGCAAGCGATGCATCCACTCGCCCCGGGCCTCGGCGTCGAACACGCAGATGCCCATGGGCGGCACCCGCGGTTCGAGGAAGCTCGCCGCGCCGTCTGCGCCCAGCGTGAGGCCGAGGGTCCGGCGCAGCCACACCGGCGTGGAGCGCTCCACCGCCTTGCGCGCCCACTCCTCGCGCCGATCGCCCCCGCGCTCGCGTACGAAGCGCCGAAGGACGGCGTTGAGGAAGCCCGCGAGCTTCGCGCCGCGCTCGTTCTTGATGGCGTCGACCGCCTCGTCCACCGCCGCAAATGCCGGCACGCGGGCGAGAAAGAGGATCTGATACGCCGCCAGGAGCAGGTGCGCGCGGGCCAGCGGATCGAGCCCCTCGATGCCGCGCGCGGCGAACGACGACACTTGCTCGAGGAGGCCCACGCGGACGCGCAGGCTGCCGTACGCGAGCTCGGTGGCCAGCGCGCGATCGCGCGGGTCGAGCTGCGGGTGGCGCGAGAGCTCCGCGTCGAGGGACGCCGCCGCGAAGGCGCCGTCTCGCTCCACCCGAACCAGAACTCGCGCCGCGATGGTGCGGGCGGAAGCGACGCGCACGTTACTGGAGGCTCACCTTCATCGTGAGCGGCGGCGTGAGCACCGTGCTGGCGGCGTCGTAGGGCTGCATGAAGACCACGGCCTTCTCGCAGACGCCCAGAGAGATGCCGCCGCCGTTGGCCTTGGTGAGGCCAGGGCACCAGCCACACTCGTTGGCCTCGGGGCTGTCGTACGCGCCGGCGCCGTTGTAGCCCTCGGAGACCACCGGCGTGCACACCTCGCGCTCGAAGTTCGTCGCGGGGACCTTTCCTCCGCGGTAGTGCGTGAGGAGCGCGTCGCTACCGGAGACGGCGTTTCCGCCTGCATCGCGCACGAGGGTGCAGACCGCCCAGGAGGCGAGCGTCGCTGCTGCGCCCGAGGTGTTCTGCACCACCACCGCGCGGTACGGCTGGTTCGTGGCGGTGTCGACGGACATGGGGCACGCGCCGGCGTTGGCGAAGCGGCTCTGCTTCGGCGTGGCGGCGACCTTGAAGTTGGTGGCGAGGGTCACCGGGGCGTTGAGCGCGGCGAGGGCGACCTCGACACCGGTGGGATCACAGCCGATGGTCAGATTCACCGTGTTGGAGGTGCCGCCGCCGGGCGCGGCGTTGACCACGGTGATGGCCACGGTGCCGGGCGACGAGAAGGCGGTGCCGGGAACGGTGGCCGTGAGCTGGGTGGCGCTCACGTAGGTGGTGAGCAGATTGGAGCCGTTCGCGCGAGCCTGGCTCGCCGGGAGAAAACCGCTGCCGTTGATGGTGATGACGGTGTCGGAGGAGGTGACGTAGATGGCCTTCGCCGGGACCACCGTGGCGATGGTGGGCGTGGGGTTGTTGACGTCGAACGACACCGGCGCCGAGGTGCCGCCACCGGGCATGGGGTTGACCACGCGCACGGCGATGCTGCCGGCGACCGCCAGCTGCGGGGCGGTGAGGGTGGCCCGGAGCTGCGTCGAGCTCACGTAGGTCGTGGCGGAGGCAGCGTTGTTGAAGGTGATCTGCGACACCGGGAAGAAGCCGGTGCCGGTCACCGTGACCACCGTGGGCGCCGCGCCGGTGATGGCGTTCTGCGGCGTGAGGGTGGCGATGCTGGGCGCCGGGTAGCGCACCTGGAAGAGCTGCGGCATGCTCACGCCGCCGCCGGGCGCGGGATTGGTCACCGTGGGTGACTTCCCGGTGG
>JABFRG010000965.1 GCA_013141295.1 Polyangiaceae bacterium | reverse complement strand
CCCCTTAACGAAGTTCGGTCATTTCAAGGGTTTGAAATGACCGACATTGACCTGGACCGACACTCGGTGCCGCGGGAGCGGCGTCCGACATTGACCGTCAGTTCCCCGGGAGGGCGGCGGTGAGCTGCTTGCGCTCGTTCGCGGCCATCTTGTTCCAGCGGGGGGCGATGTAGGTGCGGACCATATCGCCCACGAGGTGGAGCTGGTCGAAGTGGTCGTGGGGGCCGCCGCCGCGCCAGCCACGGGCGTGGAGGTCGCCCTTGTCGGCGCGGTACTTGGGGGTCATCCCCAGGGCGTTCTTCTCGGCGCCGTCGAGGTCGGTGACCGGAGAGGAGACGGCGCGCAGCACCGCGCGAGAGGTCTCGGCGCAGCTGGCGTAGTCGGGCGGAAGGATGGCCGAGGCCGAGATGACGAAAGCCTTCTTGCCCTCGGCCGCCTCGTTGGCGAGGCGCACGTACTTGGACACGGCCTTCATGTCGACCCAGTCGGCGCCGAGACCCATGGCGGCTTGCCCGGGCACCGCCACGCGCGCCACGCCGCTCTTGGGATCCGTGTAGGTTGCATGAATGCTGTCGAGGAGCACCACGCTGTCGATGCGCGCGAGGGTGGCGGGGTTGCCCACCAGCTGGCTGACGCCGCCCATGCCCGCGCTCCACGAGACGACGCCGAGACGGCGCACGTGGGTGACGCGTTTCTCACCGTTCTTCTGCAGATCGGCGAGGGTGGAGCGCAGTACGTAGTCGAGGTAGCCGGGCTCGGCGAAGAGCTTGGCGTAGCCGGCGGAGCCCACGATCTCGCGGATGGCGATGCTGGCCACCACGGCGTTGAGGCCGCTCTCACGCCACTCCTTGTCGGCCATCATGGCGCCGTTCAGGTGCAGCATCACGTCGACGCCGCCGTCGGGGCCCACGTCGAGGCGCTTCGGCGCCAGGTACGCGCCGTAGCCGGTGCCTTGCCACTTGCCGTACTCCACCGGCGGGACCGCCAGGGCGTCGTCCACGGCTTCGTCGGTCATGGGCTTCTGCGGGCGCACGAAGCGCGGAAGCTCCACGCTCGCGGTCGGGCCTTCGGCGCGAACGGCGCCCCCGTCGCAAAGGAGTGCCGTGCCGGCTGCGAGGAGCGCCGGCCAAAATCGCTGGAGCCGCATCAGACGCGAATCCCCGGCGCCGGGAACTTGGCGCAGACGTCTCGTACTTCGGTCGCGATGCGCGCGAGCTTCGTTTCGTCGGTGGGGCTCTCCACGACTTCGGCGATCCAACTGGCGAGGCGCATCATTTCCTCCTTACCCATTCCGCGGGACGTAACGGCAGGGGTGCCCAGCCGCAGGCCCGACGGATCGAAGGGCTTGCGCGTGTCGAAGGGCACGGCGTTGTAGTTGAGGACGATGCCCGCCTTGTCGAGGGCGCGGGCGATGGGCTTGCCACCGATGCCCTTGCCGGTGAGGTCCACCAGCATGAGGTGATTGTCGGTGCCGCCGGTGGTGACCGGGAGGCCCTTTTCGCCGAGCGCAGCCGCGAGCGTCTTCGCGTTGGCGACGACCGCTTCGGCGTAGCCCTTGAAGGTGGGGCCTTGCGCTTCCTTGGCGGCCACGGCGATGGCCGCGGTAGTGTTGTTGTGCGGACCGCCTTGGAGGCCCGGGAACACGGCCTTGTCGATGGCCGACGCGTGCTCGGCTTTGCACAGGATCATGCCGCCGCGGGGACCGCGGAAGGTCTTGTGCGTGGTCGACGTGATGACGTCGGCGAGGCCCACCGGCGAGGGGTGCACGCCCGCCGCCACGAGCCCGGAGATGTGCGCGATGTCGGCGGCGAGGATGGCGCCCACTTCGTCGGCGATGGATCGGAACGCCTCGAAGTCGAGGGTGCGCGGGTAGGCGGTGGTGCCGGCCCAAAGCAGCTTCGGACGGTGCTCCTTGGCGAGCTTGCGCACTTCGTCGAGGTCGATGCGCGCGTCTTCGCGGCGCACGCCGTACGGCACGCTCTTGAAGTAACGGCCGGTGATGGAGACCGTGTGACCGTGGGTCAAGTGGCCGCCGGCCGCGAGGCTGAGACCCATCACCGTGTCGCCGGGCTGAAGGAACGCCAGGTACACTGCGAGGTTCGCCGGGCTGCCCGAGTACGGCTGCACGTTCACGTGCAGGTCGCAGGGCTTGGCCGCGGTGGCGGTGAACAGCGCCTTGACGCGCGTGATGGCGAGCTCCTCGACCTGGTCGATGGTCTGCTGACCTTCGTAGTACCGCTTGCCCGCGTACCCTTCCGAGTACTTGTTGGTGAGGCAAGAGCCGGTGGCGGCCATCACCGCGTGCGACGCGTAGTTCTCGCTCGCGATGAGACGCATGGTCTCGTGCTCGCGCCGATTCTCTTCGGCGATGAGCTTCGCGATCTCCGGATCGACTGCTTCCAGGCTGATGTCGCGGGACGTCATCGGCCCTCTAAGAACTACGGATCGATGGCTCTGTCCATCGGTTTTGTCCGAGGAATAAATCGTTTGAGGGCAAAACAATTCGTTTGAACAGCAAGCATCCTGGAAAATACAGCGCTTTTTTCCTGGGGTATTTCTGCGCGTGTATCCTACAAAAGTGTCTGGCACGATTCCGGCTAGTAGCCGTGTCGCTGGAAAAATTCGGCCTCACCGCCTTCGTGTGCGCCGATGGGGAGAGGGACGCTTCCCTCAGCGCTGCGCGCTCTCTGTGAACCCCGCGACCCGACGTCGATCGCGATCGTGGTGGATCGGCGCGGCGCGTTGCGCTTTGATGCGTCTCAAGAGCCGATGATCCGAACCTGCATCTTGTCGTGTGGCCTCCCGGCCCTGGCCCTGTTCTGGTCTGCGCCCGCGCTGGCCCAGGAAAGCCCGCCCGCCATCAC
>JABFRG010000960.1 GCA_013141295.1 Polyangiaceae bacterium | reverse complement strand
TCCACAGCGCCTCCAGCGTTCCGTCGAGGGTCGGCGGTGGACGCCCCGCCGACCCTCGACGGAACGCTGGAGGCGCTGTGGAAGACCGCGCCGGCTTCGCGCTTCGACACCGACACCCACGGCGACGGGGGCGGCCCCGCCACCACCGTGCAGGCGCTCTGGACGAAAGATGCACTCTACATGGCTTGGCAGCTGGAAGGCGCAGGCCTCAACGTGGACACCACGCGCCCCACCGACGTGGAGCGCGAGGGCCTGTACAAGGAAGACTGCGTGGAGCTGTTCCTCGCCCCCAAGCCCGACCAGCGCGGCCACTACTACGAGATCGAGCTCGGTCCCTTCGGTCACTACTTCGACCTCGACGTCGACAAGGACAAGAAGACCAGCGACATCAAGTGGTCGAGCGGCGTGGTGCTGGCCACCACCCGCGACCCGGCGGCGCACCGCGTGGTCATCGAGGCCAAGATCCCCGCCGCCGAGATCGCGAGCGCTCTCCGCGCCGGCGCGCGCTTGCCGCTGGGGCTCTTTCGCATGGAGGGCAAGGCCCCGCGCAAGTACCTGGCCTGGAGCCCGGCGCGCACCGACAAGCCCAACTTCCACTTGCCGGCGGCCTTCGGCACGCTGGTCCTGGAGTGATTCGGACGCGCCTCGAGGAAAGTGCTCGCCCGCGCGGTGCGCGCGTGGGATAGCTGCCCGCTTCATGGCGGATGGCTTTCCGGCGGCGCGGGCCCATGGCCCTTTCGAGACGCCGTTCGACGACGTGTTCATGGTCCGCGGTACGTCGCACTTCGCGCCGCTCCTCCACATCACGCGGAACATGATCGTGCTGCGGCAGGGCGACGACCTCACCCTGCTCAACAGCGTGCGACTCTCGGACGTCGGCGAGCGAGACCTGGAGCGCCTGGGCACCGTGCGGCACCTGGTGAAGCTCGGTCACTTTCACGGAATGGACGACGCGTACTACGCGAAGCGCTACGCGCCAGTGGTGTGGGCTACGAGCGACGCGACGCACGCGCGGGGCGTGACCACCGCGCGGCGCCTGACCCCGGGGGAATCGGGTCCGGTAGCGGACATGCGCGTGTTCACCTTCGAGCGCGCGACCCGGCCCGAGGCCTGCATCGTGCTGGGTCGCGAAGGCGGCATCCTCGTCACCTGCGACAGCGTGCAGAACTGGGGCGCCTTCGAAGGGTGTAGCGGCGCAGCCAAGGTGGTGCTCCGCGCGCTGGGCTTCGCCGGCGAGGCCCGCATCGGCCCCGGCTGGCGTCGCTTCGCCGAGCCGCGCGACGGTGGAGGCCTCGGCGACGACTTCCGGCGGCTGCTCACCCTACCTTTCCGTCACCTGGTACCGGCCCATGGTCACGTGTTGCGCGACCGGGCGAAAGAGGCGCTCGCCGCGCGTGTGGCCGAGTCCTACCCCCGGCGCAGCTGAAAAACGTGGTTCCGCAGAGTTCGGCGCATCACCCGCGACCGGGCGGTGTCAGGAGAGTGACCGCAGGAAGTCCTCGTGCAACCGCAACCTCCCGCCACGACGTCCGACGAACTATGCGAGCATCCCTGCGAATGATCTTTCGGTTCGACGAGTTCGAAGTGGACGAAGCGCGCTTCGAGCTTCGCCGCAACGGCGTGGTCGAGCCCATCCAGCCGCGCGTCTTCGACTTGCTCTGCGCCATGGCCCGGCGGCCCGACGCGGTGCTCTCGCGGGCGGAGCTCCTGGCCGACGTCTGGTCCGGCGTATGCGTGACCAACGACGCCCTGGCCCAGGCGGTCATGTCGCTGCGCAAGGCGCTGGGCGACACCAGCGACACGCCGCGCTTCGTCGAGACCGTGCGCGGCCGCGGATACCGCTTTCTGGGGAAGGTGCAGCCGCTCGCGCTCCCATTGCGGGCCATCGCCGACGTACCGCACCTCGGTAAGCTCCGCGCCGAAGGCGCCAGCCCCCCGGACTTCGTGAGCACCGCGCAGTTCGATGCGCTCCTTCCGCGTCTCGAAGGCGACGGCGGCGTGGTGCTGGTCACCGGACCGGCCGGCAGTGGCAAGACCCGCTTCGTGGAGGTCATGGCCTCGACCGCGCAGAACAGCCTGCTCGCGCGTACCGCGCCGGTGGGTGCGCCGGACCTGTGGCTCTTCGTGCAGGTGCTGCGCGACCTGCGGAAGCGCGGGGCTGCGCTCGAGACGTCGCTGCTGGCCATGGCGGAAGGCGCGGACCAGGGGCACGCGCTCGCTAGCGCGGCCGGCCGCTTCGCGCTCTCGGAAGCCATCCTGCGGACCCTGGAACGAGCCGCCGAAGAGGCGCCGCTGCTCCTCGCCTGCGACGACCTTCACGCCGAGGGGCCCGGCACCCTGGCGGTGCTCGAGCTGCTGGCGCCGCGATTGCGACGCACGCGCGCCCTATTGTGTGCATCATACACGGATGCCGGCGATCCCTCGCCGGCGCTCCTGAGCCTTCTAGGGCTGCTCGGACGGGAGCCCAGCGCCACCGTGGTGCGCATCGAGCCGTTCACCGGGGCCGAGGTCGCGACGTTCCTCCAGCAGACCACCGGCACCGCGCCGGCACCGGAGGCGGTGACCAAGATCCGCCACAAGACCGGAGGCAATGCCCGCCTGCTCGCGCAGCTGGTGCAGCGACCGTCGCAGGACTGGTTGCGGGAGCCGGACGTGATGACCGAAGCGCTGGTGAACACCGCTCCCTTGCGGGAGGGGATCGCCTACCAGTTGCGATCGCTTCCGCCGGAAGTGCTCACCGCCCTCACCATGGCCGCGGTGCTGGGTCCGTCGTTCTCGGTGGCGCCGCTCTCGGCAGCGCTCGGCCTCGCCAGCGTCGACACCCTGCGAGCTCTCGACGCCGCCAGCGCCGCGCGCATCCTGGAC
>JABFRG010001243.1 GCA_013141295.1 Polyangiaceae bacterium | reverse complement strand
GCCGAAGAGCGGCGCGGTGGTGGCGCTCGACTGGCGCGAGCTCGAGGCGGAAGACGGCCAGAGCTGCAACGAGAGGCGCCGCCGCGACGCGACGCTGTGGGCGAGCTACCGGAAGCGGGGCGACTAGGGGGCCGGCGCCGGAAAGCCGAGTGTCGACGCGAGGGCGTAGACGTTGCCTCGCGCACGCCTTCTCCCGGAGGCCGGGTCCGCCGGGTCCGGTGGGAGCTCGGTGCCTTCCATGGGATACATCACCATCGGGGGGAGCGCCGTCAGCGCGCGGGCTTCGCAGACCAGCCAGGGGTCGGCTTGGTCGATGTACGTCGGGATCGAAAACCTCCCGACGAGGGCCGAACCGACACGGCCGCGGCGAACCGCGCCGTCGGACGAGACGACCACGGCGCTTCGGTCCGGCGTCGCGCTCGGCTCCTCGAGCATCGCGACCTTGCGCGTGAAGCGCAGTGTCGAAGTCGGACCGCGTCCCAGAATGGTGCCGTTCGTCGCATCGATGATGAAGCTGTCTTGTGCGTACGACGCGACGACGACCTTGCCACCGTCGAGCACGAACGTCGCCTCCGCGCCGCGAGGGCTCAGGTCGGGGCCGAACCCCGCGACCACCAACGGCGCCGGCTCGGACAGACGCCAAACCACGAGCTTGTGGGCGAGCCCGAGGGCCACCGCATCACGGTTGCCCACGCCCCGAAGCCACATCTCGTTCGTCCCCACCCGAAGCGGCCCCGCACCGATGGTGGCGGTCTTGCGAACGACCGAGCCGCCCCGGACGAACGCGGCGATCTTCAGCATATGGGTCGCATCGTCGAAGGACGCGACCGCCACGCCCTCTTCGTGCAAGCTGGTGCCCAGCGCGACCACCGTGTTGGACGGGATGCTCTTCGAATCGAGGCGCGCCAGCGTTCGCCCCTGACCATCGCCGATGATGGACGCGTAGGGCGCTGCGTCCGAGAGTTGGGCGCCGTACGCCGCGAGGGCCTTGGGCGCCGAGGGCGACGCCACGAACACGGTCGCGCTCTTCACGTGAAGTCGCGCCTTCGTGCGCAGATCGAGCACATCTTCGTCGACCACGATTCGATGGTCGTCGAGCACGCGAACCACGCCCGCCCCATCGCTCCGGGCGGCAATCGGCGTCTCGACTCCGCTCGCGAGCAGCTTGACGACGGCGCCCGTGCGGGTTCGCCGCGACGTCAGGGTGCGACCTTCGTCCAACGCATAGACCTGCACGTCGGTCTCCGGCTCGTCCACGCGACCACGTCCGGTTCGCGCATCGATCTCCACGTTCCCCACCTCGGGCATGACGAGGGCCACGCGGTTGGGACACGCGCTCTCGCCGTCCTCCGGGAACACGTAGCGAGGCGTGACCGGCTGCCACGATTCGCTCACACATCGTCCGGTGCCATATCCACGGAGGTGTGCTATGGAGGACGGGGCGCGGCCGCTCACGACCTGCTGCCACGTCGCTCGCACCGCAGCGAGCGCCGGCTCGTCGAGGGCGCGCCGACCATCTCCCAAGCACGCGTCGAGGGGCGGGTTGCCCGACCGCTCCGCCTCCAGCTCCGCCGGTGTCACCGCTGAACGATGCACCGTTGGCGTCGCCGGACCGCCACACGCGGCGAGCACCGCGAGCACAGGGACCACAGCGAGCGAGAGGCGGGGCATCATGACGGGAGGGCTCGTTGGACGGTACGCGCTGCACAACGATTCAACAACGGGACGCCTCCGGATACTGCGCTCTCGAGCGCGCACGCAAGTGGCCTGTACCTCGAACAAGCACGGGTCATCCCGAGTCTTCACGCGCGGAGCGCCTGTAACTCGAACAAATGCGGGTCATCCCGAACGGAGTGAGGGACCCCCTCTGCGGTTTGCGACCTGCATACGCCGGGCGTCGACATCGACGGTAGCCGTCAGACGCGTCGTGTGCGCGATGGAGACACCCAGGACGCCATGATTGGCGCCGCCAGCGCGTTCGCCAGCACCGCCATCGTAAGCACTCGCGCTTGTCCAAGACGTCGATGTCATGGTGCGCTCCCGTCAGGCGTGAGTCCCGCATCGCGTTTCGCCGCGGGCTCGCCATGGCGCCGTCGTGGCACGGGAGTCGCACGAGCGATTCGCACATCCGCGGCTGCGCCTCGTCTCTGGGGAGAGCAAGCCGCGCTCATTCTGTTCGGAGGATCATCCCCATGAAAGAGATCACTTCTCGCGCCGCGTTCCGCTTCCTCGTCGCCTTCATCGCATTCTGTCTCGGGTCGTCCATGGCAAGCCGCGCCTACGCGCAGACCACCCCGGATTCACCGACAGCCGACGGCGAGGGGCCGAGCGACGAAAAGCTTGTGGAGCCCGCGGCGGCGAGCACCGCACCGGCCCAGCAAGAGCCAGCGCCGGCCAACTCCGCGCCCGCCGTGCAATCCGAGTCGGTCCCCGACGTCGTCCCCTCGCGTCGCGACCAGCGCGGCCAGCGCCGCCTCGAGGGACTCGCGCTGTTCGGAGCTGCGTACAGTTTGGCCGCCGTGGTCGGCGGATACGTCGCTCTCCGCTCCGAGGCGGGCAGCTGCAACTGCTTCGGGCTCCCGCTTCTGATTCCCGTGGCTGGTCCGCTCTACGTGGGAGGCAAGGGGATCGTCGATTCCGTAAGCGCCATCGTGAACCCCCAGAACGATCTGGCCATCTATGCGTACGTCGCGCTCCCCATGTTCACGGTGGTCCTGGTAGACGGGCTCGTCCAAGCGGCGGGGCTCCTGCGGATCGCGTTTCCCGGACCGGGCCCCGCCCGCCCCGTCACGGGGTTCATGCCGAAGAAGCTCGCGGTTCACCCTTTTGCCGACGCGCACAGCGGCGGTCTCTCGCTGAGCGGTAGCT
>JABFRG010001228.1 GCA_013141295.1 Polyangiaceae bacterium | reverse complement strand
GCCGATGACCGCGAAGTGCGCGGCTTCCAGCGCCGCGCACTTCGCGGTCATCGGCGCCATCAACGGCTTCGCCCTGGGCGGCGGCTGCGAGCTGGCCCTCGCCTGCGACTTCCTCTATGCGAGCGATCGCGCCAAGTTCGGTCAGCCGGAAGTGAACCTCGGGGTCATCCCCGGCTTCGGCGGCACGCAGCGGCTCTCGCGCCGGGTGGGCGTGGGCCGGGCCCGGGAGCTGTGCTTCACCGGCGACATCATCGACGCCGAAGAGGCCAAGCGCATCGGCCTGGTGAACGCCGTGGTGCCGGGCGCCGAGCTCCTCGCCAAGGTGGCCGACGTGGCGAAGAAGATCGCCAGCAAGGGGCCGCTGGCCATCGCCCAGTGCAAGCGGGTTATTCTCCGGGGCGAGGACGTGGCCCTGGGAGTCGCCAATGAGCTCGAGGCGCAAGCCTTCGCCGGGCTCTTCGGCTCGCACGATCAGCGGGAAGGCATGGGCGCCTTCCTGGAGAAGCGCAAGGCAGCGTTCCGCGGCGACTGATGACCATCCTGCTCGACACCGTGGTGGGCCAGGCGACGGCCATCGAGACCCTAAGGCGCGCGCTCGGAAACGATCGCGTGCATCATGCATATCTCTTCGATGGTCCCGAAGGCGTGGGGCGCGAGCTCGCCGCCTTCGGCTTCGCCCAGGCCCTGGTGTGCGAGCGACGGAGCGCGCCGCCGGCCGGTCCCAGCCTCTTCGGAGGCGCAGAGGCTCCCGCCGACCCCGCGGACAAGAGCTCCGCCTGCGGCGCATGCTCGGCCTGCACCCGTGCCATGCCCCGAGCCGACGCCCAGGGTCGGCCGATTCATCCGGACATCGTGGTGCTGGAACGGGGGCTCTACGAGCCCGGGCTCATCGGCCGAAAGACCCCCGAGTCGCAGGACATCTCCATCGACCAGGTGCGCACGCTGGTGCTGGCGCGGGCGGCCTTCGGGCCCCACGAGGGTCGGGCCAAGGTCTTCATCGTGCGCCGCGCCGAGGAGCTCAGCACCTCGGCCGCGAACGCGCTCCTGAAGACGCTCGAAGAGCCCCTCGACCGGACGCACTTCATCCTGCTCTCGGCGCATCCGGACGTGCTCCTGCCCACCATCCGCTCGCGCACCCTGCGCATTCGCTTCGCGCCGCTGGGTGAGTCGCTGGTGACCAAGCTCCTCACCGAGCGCGGCGTGGAGGCAGCCATGGCCGCAACGCTGGCGCATCGGGCCAACGGCAGCATCGGGCAGGCCCTGGCGCTGGCCGATGCGACCGCCGCCGAGGCCGCCACCTCGTTCACGCAGCGGGCGCTGGCCGCGGTGGCCTCCAAGGACTTCACGCTGGCCTTGGATCTAGCCGGCGACGCCAAGAAGGCGAAGGCCGAGCTGGAGATGCATCTTGCGGCGTTCTCCGCAGCGCTGGCCGCCGAGGGACGAACGCGCGCGCTGGCCGGCGATCCCACCGCCACCGCCTACGCACATCGCCACGAGCTGGCCCTGCGCGCCCTGCGCGAGCTGGACGGTAACGCGGCGCCGGCCTTGGTGGTGGAGTCGATGCTCAGCGCGATGCGCGCCGCCCGCTGACGGCGCTCACCGGACGGAGCCGGCGCGGAGCGAGGCGTCGGTCGCGTCCTCGGCAGGCTCCTCGGGAGCGATCGGAGCCGCCCCGACCGCGCTCGCGACCATTCCGCCCACGGCCTCGACGGCGTAGGACGCCACGACGTCGGCGAAGCCCTGGCTAGACAATCTCGCGTGGGGGATTGAATGCAAGGCCTTGCGCAACTGATAGACCAAGGCGATGGCCAGCGGCGCGATGCCCCAAGGCGCCCCGAAGACGGCGAGAGCTATGGCGGCCCCTACCAGACCCACGACCGAGGAAATGGTTCCTGCGGGATAGACGTTGCTCCACACGGAGACGGTGTCGCCTTCTTGCCGCAACCACAGCGTCATCTCCGGCCCGTTGCACGGCGCCTGCACGAAGACGCAATCACCACGCTCACTGAAGGTGAGCGTGACCCCACGGTGGAGCGCCCTAGCTCCCCCCAGCGCGTCGAGCGACATGGCCACGGTCGTGCTTTCTCGAAAGCCCCGGACCACGGTCGCCGACGGAAGCGCGAAGGATGCGGCGCGGTAGGTGAAGCCCCACGACGTCCGCTGCGCCGTCCGAGCCATCACGAAACGCTCCGCAGGTACTCCCACGAAGGTGGGCCACACGGCAATGAGCGCGCCGATGAGCAACTCCGCGAACACGTCGGGCACGTGGGATCCCGACTCGTGGTGCCCGTCGCGCGGATAGCTCGGAAGCGCGTCCACCGACCAAAGCGTAAGTCGTCCAACGCGAAAGTCCATCGGCCTCGCGCGTGCGTCAGTCGGTCTTGCTGCCCGGGAGGATGTCGAACATCCCTTCTTCCAGGAGCACGCCCCGGAAGATGTGCACCTTGGCGCTGGCCACCACGACCAGGAGGCGCTCGAAGCCGGCCGAGCGATACTCGGCGGTGACCACCGTCTCGCCGTAGTCGGGGGCGCCGGAACCGATGCGCTTTACACGCAATGGCAAGCGCCGCTCGCGCTCGAAGCGCATGCCGTCGTGCTCGAGGACGTTGGGCGGCTCGGCCCCGGCGAAGAGCGTGACCCCGGAGACCGGCGCCAGCCAGGTGAGCTCGTTCGACGGCTTGGGGCGCGCCAGGATCGACGTGTCGTGACCGGCATCGGGTGCGAAGAAGAGCGCCAGCACCGGCGCGTCCTCGGAGAGCACGAGCGCGCCCGCCAGCCAGGCCTCGTCGCCCTGGGAGCGGAGCACGACGTCGCCGATGCGGCACGCGAAGAGCTCGAGCGGATCGGATGCAGTCTGCACGGGGGCCTTC
>JABFRG010000008.1 GCA_013141295.1 Polyangiaceae bacterium | reverse complement strand
TTCTCGAGGAGTGACTCGGTGAGATGGAGGCCCGCGGTGGGCGCCGCCACCGCGCCATCGTGCTTGGCGAAGACCGTCTGGTAGCGCGTGCGGTCGGCGGCGTCGTCGGGGCGCCGGATGTACGGCGGGAGCGGCATGTGCCCGTGCGTCTCGAGGGCTTCGCGGAGGCTCGCGGTTCCGGAGCCGTGCGAAAGGCTCAGGCGCACCACCAGCGTGCCGTCGTCGCGCTTTTCCAGCACCTCGGCGGCGATGGGGCCGACGTCGACGATGGCGCCGGGCTTGAGGGCCTTGGAGGCGCGTCCGAGCGCGAGCCAGCGCTCTCCCTCCGTCGCGTTCTCGGCCTCGTCGCGCCGCACCAGGAAGATCTCGGCGCGGCCTCCGGAGCCGCGCTTTTGTCCGAGCAGCCGCGCCGGCACGACGCGCGTGTCGTTCACCAGAACGAGCGCGCCCTCCGGGAGCAGCCCGGGGAGATCGACCACGTGCCGGTCGGCCGGCGAGTCGCCGAGCGCGAGCAACAGCCGCGCGCCGTCGCGGGCGCTCGAAGGTTCACTGGCGATGAGGCTCTCGTCGAGGTCGTACGAGAAGGTGTCTACGCGCACATCAACGAGGGAGCGCTAAAAGACCACGCCGAGGTGCAGGCGAACCGTCTGCGCGCTCGAAGTGTCGACGTTCTGGTTGTTGGCTTGCGCCTTCTCTTGCGGCGAGTAGTCGAAGCCGCTGAGCGGGAAGAGCACGCCGTACTGGAGCATCGCGTAGAACCCACCCATCTTGGTGGGGTCGTCGTTGAGGCTGCCGTCTTTCGCCTGGTAGTACAGCGAGAGGTTGAGCTCGACGCCGAGGTCGCGGGCGTGGCCAGGGGTCTGCACGAACTCGCTGGCGCGGGTCCAGATGATGGCCGCCGAGCCGCCGAACTTCTGGCCGGTGGGGTTCCGGATGAAGTCGTAGTCCACGCTCGGTCGGAAGTAATATGTACCCTGCACGCGTTGCAGGATGCGGCGGTGCAGGATGAGGTCCACGTTGTAGGCCGGGTTGAACCGGAACATGGAGATCTTGCCCTGGCCGTGGGTGAGGCGGTTGTTGCCGGGGTTCAGGGTGAGCACGCCGGGGTCGCCGCTGGAGTAGCCGGTGCCGAAGGCGATGCGCAGCTTGTCGTCGATAGCGCGGAAATCGGCCTCGAGGGCGCCGCCGGCCATGAGCACATCGACCTTGTTCTTGGGGTCGGTGCTCACCGACGTCTGGTCCACCGAGCCCACCACCATGGCGGCCTCCGCTTCGATGCGGAGCTTGCGCCACAGGAACTGTACCCAGAGGTCGGGCGTGACCAGGGTGGCGCCGCGGCGCTCGTAGTTGAAGTTCGCGGTGGTGATGTCCACGGTCTTGCCCGTGGGAAGGTCGAGCTCCTGCGTGCGCAGGGTGCCGAGGGCGCCGCCGTTGATGACGATGTCGCCGCGGCTGAGCGAGAGCCGCTGCACTTCGGGGTTGGTGCGGCGCGCCGCGAACAGCTGCCACTGGCCGACGTTGGCGCGGTTCGACGTGTTCATCGGCTGGCCGCCGTACACCGAGTAGGCGTTGGCGTCGGTGGGGCCGGTGGAGACGAAGTCCCAGGAGCCGCCGAAGTACAGGTCGAGGGACCGGATGCCGGACACGAACTGAATGCGGTCGACGTTGGTCTGGTAGTCCTGATCGACGCCGTCGCCGGCGTTGTAGAGCATACCGAGGCCCCAGTGGAACGGCATGCGGCCGAAGCGGAGCTGACCCACGGGCGTGAGGTACTCGGCCCAGGCGCGCTTCACGTCGATGCTGTTGCGGGTGCCGTTGACGCCCGCGGTGGGGGCGCCTTGTGACTGGCTCTCGATGGAGTCGCGCGCGTTGGCGTTGCCCTTCAGCGCGCCGCCCGTCGCGTAGCTATCGGGGGTGGAGCCCAGCACCAGGTTGTCGAGCGCATCGATCTGCGCCATCACGCGCAGGTTGTCGGAGATGTGCAGCTCCGGGTTCAAGCGCAGGCGCATGTTCGCCGAAGCCTGAGACTTGTCGGCGCATTGCTCGTACTTGCCGTTGCCGTCGGCGGTGCCGCAGAGGTTGACGCTGCGGCTGCCGTTGTTGGTCAGCGTGCTGTAGGAGTTGTCGAGCGGCTGCGGGTAGAGGTACGGCGCAGTGCCGGGGTCGTCGCGGCGACCCAGGAAGAAGTTGTGGAGGAGCTCGCCGCGGGTGCGGAAGTAGCCGTGCAGCTCGAGCACCGGGCGGGTGTGGCTCCACCATTCTTCGCTGTAGACCATGGACGGCGCGGCGCCCACCGACGGGTCGAGGCGCGGACGCTCGGCGCCCTGGCCCGCGAGCTTTTGCTCGTCCTTGGCCGGGTCGACGGTGAGCGGCTTGGTGGCGTCGCCGGTCGGAAGCACGACGCGGGCCGGCTCGCTTGGCAGCAAATTCGCGCGGGGTGTTTTCGGCGCTGGTGCTGCCGGCGGCGCGTTCGGATCGGCCGCGGGCGGCGCGTCGTCGGCCCACGCGAGGCGCGGCAGAGTAAGCGTGCAAGTTACCGCGAGGATTGGGTAAAGCCTCGAAAGATGAGCCATCTTGAAGGCCTTCTAACACGCCTCAGCGGCGAAGTAAGCAAGGCTCTGGGCGCCCGGCGCTTTTCTCGGCGCCCCGCGATCCGCCGCGTTTAGCGTCGCGGGCGCTTGCGTGTGGCGATGAGGAGGCCCGCGACCGCGGCCACCAGGGCAAGAAAGGCGAGCGCGGCGTGGTCCGGGTGACGCGCGCCGTAGAGCACGACGCTGCCCACGCGACCTGGTGCCGGCGGCGTGATCAGGGGGACCGTCAGCTCGGCGCGGGCCACGCAGGCTCCCCGACAGAGCACGAAGCACCCCTGGAG
>JABFRG010000391.1 GCA_013141295.1 Polyangiaceae bacterium | reverse complement strand
CTCTTTGAGTGGGTGCAGTGAAGGAGACGAACATGAGCGAAGACCACAAAGTAGAAACCGAACACGTATCCTCGACCTGGAACCTCATCGCCCAGATCCCCCGGCCGACTTCCGAAGTCCCCGCCCCACGCGAGACCGGCACTCTGCTGGTTCGCGAGCTCGTGATGGAAGAAGTCCAGTCGTGCGTGGCCGCAACCGCCACGTACATGCACGTGAAGGTCGGCCGCACGAAGCACGTCGGCGCCACCGACGATCTCTACAACAACGAGGCCGCAACGCAGATCCTATCGAGGGCATTCCTCGAAACGCGCGACGACGGACCACCGGTTCCCGCCTTCCCGTCGCCAAAGGCCGTGCGCGCGACGCTCCAGGTCCAAGAGGTTGGGGCGCTCATGAGCGCGTACCTGGAGCACGCAAGCACGCACTCGTGCATCCGCGCCACCATGACCGACGCCGAAATGGTCGCCATGGTGGAGAAGCTCGCCACCGGCGGTACGCAAACGCCGCTGGCCTTCCTCACCCCCGGCGCCACCGAAGACTTCGTGCGGTGGATGGCTGAGAAGCTCCACCCGCACTTGCCCCCTGAGCACGAGGAAGAGGAAGAGCCCGAACCCATCGATCCGGAGACCCTATGAGCGAACCCGTCGTCATCTCCCTGCAGGTCGGCGGCGTCGCCGACGTCAAGCGCGCCTTTCAGGCGGTCTCTGACCTGGTGGTGAAGTCCGCCCAGCAGTCCGCACGCGCGGCTCTCGATGGCGACCGGGCGGTGGTGAAGTCCGCGCAGGCCTCCGCCAAAGAGAAGGAGCGCGCGGCCAAGCAAGCCCAGAAGGCCGCAGAGACGGCGGAGAAGCTCGGCGTGAAAGCGGTAACGGCGGCCGCGAAGGAGAAAGACAAGCTCGCGAAGCAGTCGCAGAAGACCGCGGAGACTGCCGAGAAGCAGAAGGCGAGGGCCGCGGAGCAAGCGGCCAAGGCGCAGGTGCGCGCGTGGCTCAAGGGCGACCGCGAAATCGAGCAGATGCGCGCTCGCGGCGTCCGGGAGTTCGAGCGCGACGAAGCCAAGAAGACCCGCGCCGTGGAGCGCGAGGCCAAGAAGCGCGCGGCGGCCGAAGAGCGCACCGTCAAAGCCGGGCAACGTGCGCGGGAGGACTTCGCCAAGGCGACCGGGTCCAAGGTCGGCGGCGCCGTTTCGAGCGTCATGGGGGGCGCTGCGCGGCTCGCCGGCGCAGCGCTCACCCTGGGCGGTGGATTCGGTATCGCCGACTCCGCCGCGGCGGAGATGAAGGCGGGCGGGATGGCCGCCGACATCGCCAACTCGGGCTCCCTTCCCGGCGGGAAGCAGTTCACCTCGAAGGAGGTCCTCGCCGCCGCCCGAGAGCAGACGGCGCGCCACGGGTTCAGCGACGAAGAGAGCCTGAAGGCGCTCCAGAACTTCACGAGCCGCTCCGGCGATCTGCAGGCAGGCATGGGCTCGCTCGGGAAGCTGGCGGAGCTCTCCCGGGCTTCCGGTACCGACATGGGCGAGCTGGGCGACGTCGCCGGCAAGCTCCGTGGATCCGGACAGGCGAAAGACGACAAGCAAATGATGCAGATGCTCCGCGTCTTCGCCGGGCAAGGCCAGAAGGGAAGCGTCGAGCTTCGCGACATGGCGAGCGTCGGCGGCCGCCTTCTCGCCGCCTCTTCCCAGCTCGGCGCCAAGACGGACGAAGACCGAAACAAGAACCTCGCGACCGTTGGCGCCATGGCGCAGGTGGCCGTGGCGAAGGGCGGTGCCGTCGACAGTGCGGAGGCAGCCACCAGCGCGTCGCGCTTCATGAGCGACGTTTCCGGCAACGAAAAGCGCTTCCGCGCCATGGGCGTGAAGACCACGGAGAACGGCGTCGTGCGAGACCCTCAGGCGCTCATCCAAGACGTGCTCGCGAAGACGAAGGGCGACACGGGGAAGATCCAAGGGCTCTTCGGGGACCAAAGCGCGAAGTCGGTCCTCGGGTTCGCCAGCGTCTATCGCGACGCCGAGAATGAGAAGAAAGGGAGCGGCTCCAGCGCCGTCGAAGCGGAGTTCTCGAAGTTCATCAAGGCCGCGGCGTCCGAGGAAGAGGTGAGGGCGGCCGCCGCGAAGCGCACCGCAGAAGCCGACGTCCAGCTCGAGACCGCAATGAACAGCCTCCGCACCGCCGTCGGGCGCGAGGTGGTGCCCCAGGTGCTGAAGCTCGTGCCGGTCATCCGCGACGCGACACCGCACATCGCCAAGCTTATGCAGAGCCTAGTGAAGCTTGCGGAGTGGGCCGAGAAGAACCCCCTCGAGGCCGCGACCGCGGGGCTTGGCGTCGTCATCGCCGGCGCGCTCACGAAGGAGATTGCGAGCGCGGCGATCGGCAAAGCGGCATCATCTGCGATCTCCGTGGCGATGGGGAGCGCGTCGTTCCCGCCGGCGGCCGGCATCATGATCGCGGCGGCGCTCGTCCTCCTGATGAAAGAGGCTTTCGACAAAGAAATGGCGCGGAAGGTCGAGACGCAGACGAAGAACGCGTTCGCGTACCAGGACGCCGACAAGGCGAAGACCGAGCTCCAGCGCAAGCTGTCGAGCGGTGAGGCCCTGACGCCCGAAGAGATCGCGTCAGCCCAGAAGACCCTGGTGGAGGGGCGCGCCAAGGTCGACACCATGAAGAAGGGCGAGGCCGACGAGAAGGAAATGGACAAGAGTCTGGCGGTCGGCCTCCGCACGGCCACGCTCGGGCTCTATGACGGCGGCTTCAACGAAGCGAACGCGGACAAGCAAAAGGCCGCCGCGGCGAGCACGAAGCGCACGGAGGACTCGCTGAACGAGCTCGCCTCCGCACTTGCCAAGGCCACCGAGGCCGCCAAGGCGAACGCGGCGGCGAACAACGGCGGCAAGGCGAACCCGAACGACCCATCCCGCTCTGCGCCTCTCTCGTCGGGCGCGCGCGGCGGCACCCAATGAAAGGACCCCTATGGCTCTGAACTCCACCACCGCGCGAACGGCGGCGATCGCCTTCCTCAACGCGAACATCAACTACCGCGGCACCGTCGACTGGAACACACTCGACCCAAGCGACCCCCGGTACCCCATCCTGGGGTTCTGGGCTGGCGTCTTCGAGTCGCTGGCCAACCACATCAGGACGAACGGGACGATCGCCGTCAGCGTCTCCGGCACGACGTCGACGCCCAACGTCGCCTCCGGCGGGGTCACCGCTCCGGGCACCACCACCGCGAGTGGCACCGGGACCCTGACGTAGCTCGGCGCCGTCGCCTACGCCTCGAGCCGCGGGCGACGCGTCGCCCGAGTACTCCCGCGACGCTTGCCACCGGCCAGCGTGCCGGCTACGTTCTCCGGATACGGCGCTTCGGTGCCGTGTACGCCGCCGCGAGCATGCCCCCCCGTGCCGCGGCGGCTTCTTTTTGCAAGTGCGTAATTATACTGAACAATTGTTCAGTTATCGACAAATTTCGCAATAATTTCGTTGAGGCCTGAACGTTCATGCCTCTTTCCATCCGGCGCAACAAGCCTTACGGTCGTCAGAGATGTCTGACGACAACCCGCTCAAGCCTCAGGGCCCACTTGCCCCGTTGCTCGCCGCTTTCCAGGCGGCGACGAGTCCTCAGGCTATGGAGCCCGTGGATGTCGTGGAGCCGGCCATCATCTCGGGGGACGTGGAACTCGCTGACGGGACGGTGCTCCGTCTGCGCGTGATCGTCTCCAACGTATCGAAGCTACTTGTGCTCAAGGGACCGGGCGGACGGCCGATGTATTCAGTGGAGGCGCACGTCGTGCCTACCGTGAAGTCTTGGAAGTAGGGGAGCGGAAATGATGGCACTCGAAGGCGCATATACGGCAGCATTCCCCAGTGACCCAGGGTCGGGCACGAGTCTCTCCGTGACTGGACTCGTGGATCAGGCGTTGGACGACCTCGACGAGACTCGATCCCTTGGGGACGGATGGGACGGGTACGGCGCGAAGGCCCCGTCGATGCACACAATCAGTGCAGCTTTCGACATGCTTGGACTCATCTCGAAAGAGCTGTCTCGAGACGTGACCGGCTCTAGTCCGAAGGTTGTCGCGGGCCCATTCCTCGACGGAGGAATTTGCATTGCCGTCGAAGGCACCGAGAAGTGGCTTGAGGTGACGATCGCCAACGGCGGGACCAATTCGATCGAACGCAGCGACGGCGTAGAGTCGGTTCTCGCGTCGCCCAGCGCTTTGGTCGCGGAACTATCCTGGTTGGTTTCCTGACCTGTGGCGCGGTTGGGGGATGCTGAGATCTTGTGGCGAAGGGTGCCACCAATCTACCTGGAGCCCGACGGCACCGTAAAGAGTTTCGCCTTCCGGCAAGGCAAAGGCATGTGCGTGCATCGCGCGGCGCACACTACGCTGGCGCAAGTGATCCAAAAAGCCGCCCCCAATGGAGAGCACGTCTACGAGTTTACGGTTCGCCAAGCGCTCGACGCAGGGGCGACGGCCGTAACCGACGATCGCCTTCCTTCGGAACCCGTGGATCATGCGGTCGTGGAGGGGCTTAGCTCATCGAGCCGAGCCAAGAAGATGAAAGACGCCGCGCGCCGCGTCCATCCCTAGCAACGCGACTCGTGTATTGTACACGAGAAACTTCCGTAAGAGTGTCTTAAACTTAACGCGGTGCGCATTGGCGCGTCATGACTTTCCGGTGGCGCGGAGGTCATTCGCCCTTACTTTGTAGGTCGATGGCGCGACCCAAAGGAGCCTCCGCACACGATCCCCGAGACCGCATGCTCGGGATCCATCTCACCGAACAAGAGCACGCGCTCGCCAAGGAGCTCGCGGCTCGTGAGGGCGAGGCGGTCTCTGTGATGTTTCGAGCGTGGCTTCGCGAGCAGGCGAAGCGCATCGGGCTCGCGGTGCCCACGCGCGCGTAGTAGAAACGAAGTGACCCCGCGGCACGCCAATGCCCGGGGTCGTGGTCCCAACTGTTGAGGAGTCGAGACATGAAAAACGTAACACACCGGGCGGTGCCGTGATGGCGCGCCAACGAACGGGAACCCTCATTTTCAAGCGCTCCGCGGGCTGGTGTGCGCGCGTCTGGGCGCCTTCCGCCGACGGTGCGCAAGAGCGCCGGTTCTTCCAACTCGGGACCTTCGACAAGGACCTCGCGAAGCGGAAGATGGCGAAGATCGTCGCGGGCCTCGCATCGGGCGAGCTCGTGGCGGACGCCCGAGAGAAGGCCGGCAAGGCCGAGACCCTCCACGAGTTCGCGGAAGCGTGGCTCAAGCGACGGGAGGCCGCGAAGGTCGTGATGGCCGGCGACGAACGGCGGCACCTCGAGGCCTTCGTGCTCCCGAAGTTCGGCGCCCTGACCCTGGCGCAGTTCCAGAGCCGCGACGCCGATACGGTGCTCGGCGAGCTCGTGGAGCGCGAGTACTCGAAGGAGACCGTGAAGAAGGTCCGCGCCACCATGAGCCGGCTCTTCGGCGCCGCGTGGAAGGCGCGCATCATCGCGGAGAACCCGATCGCCCGGGTGGACATGCCGGAGACCGCCGTCGTTGACGGCCGCGAGCGCGCCATCCTCACCGACGACGAGATCGCCCGCTTCTTCGCGTGCGCCACGGTCGACACCGAGCTCCGCGTGCTCGCCGTGTGCGCCCGCATCCTCGGCGGCATGCGCACGAGCGAGGTGATCCGGTGGTCGTGGACGTCCCTCGACAGGGAGCACTTCGCCCACGTGAGCTTCATGCGCGCGAAGGCCAAGCGCGGCACCGGCGGCAAGTTGCAGCGGCTCGCCGTCCCCGAAGGCCTCCGCCCCATCCTGAAGGCGTGGTGGGCCTCCCAGGGCTCCCCGGCGACGGGTCCCGTGTTCCCCGCGCGCTCCGGCGCCAACGCCGGCGGCTTCAAGGCCTCGAGGGGTACGAGCTTCGCGCTTCGCCTTCGCCGGGCCCTTCTCGCCGCGGGTGTGGACCGCCACGAGCTCCACCACGAGACGGAGACCACGAAGCCAGCGGACTTCCACTCGTTCCGCCGGGCCTTTGCCAGCGCCCTCGCGGAGGGCGGCGCCAACGCCCAGAAGGCGATGCACCTCACCGGGCATACCGACCACCGCACCCACGAGCTCTACGTCATGAGCACCCCGGGGATGCGTGAGATCCCCGCCGATGCCGTCCCCCAATTGTCACCGCTGGTGTCTGTTCCCAAGCGTCGCGTCGGTATTTCGGTACACCCTGTAAGATTCGAACTTACGACATTCGGCTTCGAAGGCCGACGCTCTATCCAGCTGAGCTAAGGGTGCGAACGCCTCTTGTATAGCGCACTCGCCCAGGCTCCTCCAGCGTGAACGGCGGAGGCCGGGATCCGCGAGCGATCAGGGGGCCGGCGTCTCCGGGCGCGTTCCGTCCTGGCGAAAACGCGCCAGATCCAGGTGGAAGTGGTTGCGGTGTGCGGCGTTGAAGAACGGCGTGAGCACGTGCGAGAACACGTCCTCGTCGTTGGCGCGGCGAGTGACCACCCGCAAGAAGTCTCCGGCAGGGGTCTTCGGGGTCTCGCCCTTGTCGAAGTCCCGGAGCACCTCGATGACCCGGCCATTCCGAAGCACGAAGCGCGTGAGGTCGATGGCGTTCGCGTAGCTGTGCTCGCTTACGGTGCCCGGGTACGCCTGCACCTCGCGGCAATTGTAGGTGCCGATCTGATCGATGCGCGCCACCGGTGAGGCGAAGCGAGCCAGCGCTTCCTTCTGGAGAATGCGGTCGAACGACGCGAGCGCCAGCGCCATGCCGCAGGTGAGCACCGGCGCGCCGTTGTACTGGATGGCGCCGGGCCCCTTGAGAAAGACCACCACTTCGGGCGCGCCGCACACGAGCTTCGACTTCTTCTGCGTGTGCACCGGGATGGGCGCGCTCTTGAAGGTGACGCCGGCGGCCTCCAGATCCTTGGCGCAGTGCTCGCGTACCTCCGGTGGTCCCACCACGTAGTCGTCGTCCGGGTCGAGGTTCGCGTAGGCGCCGGGTCGCGGCACGGCGGTGGGTCGGCCGCCCGCGTCTGGCAGCGCAGCATTGGCAGCGGCAGCTCCTGCGTCGAGCGCCTCGGATGCCGCCACGGTCGGGCGTCCTTCGGCACCCTCCGGACCTGCGTTGGCGTGTGCGGATGCAGGATCGGACACGGCTGGCTCCGGCGCTCCACACGCGAGGCTCCACGCGCAGGTAGCGACGACCAGGCTCCGCGCGGTCACAGCGTCGTCTCCACCTGGGCGAGCGGTGCGCCGCCCTCGCCGAAGGTTCGTTCGGCGAATCGAATGCTCCCGTCGCGGTCGAAGGTCACCACGGTCGAGGCGCGGGTGCCGTATCCCTGCATGGCGATGAACGCGGGCGAGAGCCGTTGCTCCAGCTCCCGGGGAACGCCGGTCTCCGGAAGTCGCGCGTCGGGGGCGACGTCCTGTTCGTGGAGCAGCGCGAACGCCGCGTCGAAGTCCAACGTCTCCGCGCGGAGCAGCTGCGCGAGGCCCTCCCGCGCGCGCTCCACCTTCGGCCAGGGCACGTCGAGTCGGGCGTTGGAGAGGCCGTGGATGCCTGGCTCCAGCACATGCCGGGCCCCCTCCTCGTTGCGATACTCGAGTCGCGTCTCGCTCCCGGTCAGGAGGTTGAAGGCCGGATACGCGTCGAGGGCGTCGCCCTCGGGAAGCGTGCCGTCGAGTGCCGCCCGCACGAGCGCGCCGCGCGAGAGACCGACGCGCCGTGCGGACGGGTGCCGGACGTTGGTCACCGCAGCGATGCGACGCGCCGTGCCAGGTACCACTGCGAGCCAGGTGCCGCCTTTCTCCTGATCGCGCCCTCCGAAGATGTTGGGCGCATCGACCCATCGATGCGCGCCCTCGGTGGGGCGCGCGTAGGCCTCGTCCCGGTTCGCCAGAAGCACCAGCGGATAGCGGGGGTGCGCCCGTAGAGCGAGCACGATGAGGCACATGGGGAAAGGGTAGCGCAGTCCGTGCGTGGGGTCTCCGCACGCTGCTCGGTGTTGCGCAGTCTTTGCGCCGGGTGCATCGAGTGCGGCGATGGGCGCCGATTTCTCGGTTGGCTGCGGGGCGGCGCGTTTCCTGCTTACCGGCATCGCATGGTCGTCGAGGAGAAGGTGCGCCGCAGCCTCCGCGGCGCCCAGGGACGACCGGACGTGACGACGGAGCGGGCTGCGATCGGCGGGGGCGAGGCGGTCCTGTTCGCGCGCGGGCTCACCAAGGTCTATCGCATGGGTGAGGTCGACGTCGTGGCGCTGCGGGGCATCGACGTGGAGCTCTTTCGCGGAGAGTTCGTGGTGCTCCTGGGGGCGTCGGGCAGCGGCAAGTCCACGTTGCTCAATATCCTGGGGGGGCTCGACGTGCCGACGTCGGGTGAGGTGCGCTACTGCGATCACGACCTTTCCGCAGCCGCCGAGAGCACCCTGACGCGCTATCGGCGCGAGCACGTGGGCTTCGTGTTCCAGTTCTACAATCTCATTCCCAGTCTCACCGCGCGCGAGAACGTCGCCCTGGTGACCGACATCGCAGAGGCTCCCATCGCGCCCGAGGACGCACTGTCGCTCGTGGGGCTCGCCGAGCGGATGGATCACTTTCCTTCGGAGCTCTCGGGTGGCGAGCAGCAGCGTGTTGCCATTGCCCGGGCCATCGCCAAGCGCCCCGACCTGGTGCTGTGCGACGAACCCACCGGCGCCCTCGACTATCGGACGGGGCAGATCGTCCTCGAGGTCTTGAGCCGCGTGAACCGTGAGCTCGGCGCGACCACCGCGGTCATCACCCACAACGCGCCCATCGCCCAGATGGCCGATCGCATCATCGAGATGTCCGACGGTCGCATTCGCAGCGTTCGGGAAAACGCCGCCAAGCTCAGCCCCGCGGATCTTCGATGGTGATCGCATGACGGCGCTCTTCCGTAAGCTCCTGCGCGATCTCCTGCGGATGCGTGGCCAAGCCGTCACCATCGCGATCGTGGTCGCCTGCGGCATCGGCAGCTTCGTGACGCTCCGGTCTGCATACCGCTCGCTCCTCGGCGCGCGTGACACGTACTACGAGTCGTCCCGCTTCGGCGACGTGTTCGCGCAAGCCAAGCGCGCCCCGGAGTCGGTGGCCGCGCGCATCGAGGCAGTGCCAGGAGTGGCCGTCGTGGAGACGCGCCTGGTGGAGCCGGTGATGATCCCCATCGAGGGGCTCGCCGAGCCCGCCACCGGCCGACTCGTGACGCTACCCGCGAACGGAAACCCTCGCCTCAATGCGCCCTACATTCGCAAGGGACGCATGGTGGAGCCCGGCCGCCCGGATGAAGCACTGATTCTCGAGACCTTTGCCACGGCCCATCACCTCGAGCCCGGGGCCAAGGTTCCCGTCGTCATCAACGGCGTTCTCCGGCAGATCCACGTGGTCGGCGTGGCGCTCTCGCCGGAGTACGTCATTGCCGTGAGCGGCGCGCAAGGGTTCGCGCCGGACCACCTTCGCTTCGCCGTTCTGTGGATGGACCGCGACGTGGTGGCCGCCGCCTTCGACCTCAAAGGCTCGTTCGACGACGTCTCGGTACGTCTCCAGCCCGGCGCCCGGTCGGCCGAGGTTCGTGATCGAATCGACGCCATTCTGAAGCCGTACGGGGGCTACGGTGCGGTCGACCGCAGTCGCCAGCCGTCGAGCTTCTTCGTCGACAGCGAGCTGCTCCAGCTCGAGAGCTACGCCACCATCGCGCCGGCCATCTTCCTGGGCGTGGCGGCGTTCCTGGTCAACGTGGTCCTCTCTCGGCTCGTCCACCTGCAACGGCCACAGATCGCCACGCTCAAGGCGCTCGGGTACAACGACCGCGAAATCGCGGTCCACTACCTGTCCATCGTGCTGGTGGTGGTGGCGGCCGGATCGCTGCTGGGCGTGGCCCTGGGCGCCTGGCTCGGGCGGGGTATGCTCGGCCTCTACCAGCGCTACTACCATTTCCCTCGCTTCGACTACCGCCTCGATGCCGACGTCGTGGGGGTGGGCGTCTCCGTGAGCGTGGTGGCGGCGATGCTCGGTGGCTTGACCGTCGTCTGGCGCGCCGTGCGGCTCCCGGCGGCCGAGGCCATGAAGCCCGACGCGCCGCCCACATACCGCCGCTCGCTCCTCGAGCGCATGGGCATAACCCGCCTCCTCGGCGGGAGCGCGCTCATGGTGCTGCGCGAGATGACCCGCCGCCCGCTCCGTACGCTGCTGTCGTGCACCGGAATCGCGTTCGGGGTCGCGGTGGTGGTGGTGGGCTTTTACACCCGTGGTGCCCTCGACGTGATCGTCGACCTCCAGTTCGAGCAGGCGCAGCGTGAGGACCTGACGGTGTCGTTCGTACGGCCGGTGGATGGTCGCGTTTCCCGAGAGCTCGCGCAGCTACCGGGGGTTCTGCGGGTCGAGAGCGAGCGCGTCGTCCCGGTTCGAGTGCGCAAGGGGCCGCGCTTTCGCGAGACGACGATCACCGGCTTGTCGCGCGACGCCGATCTGCGGCGCATCGTGGAGTGGCCTCGCCGTATCGTGGAAGTGCCGGAAGAAGGCGTGCTGCTGAGCGCGGCGCTCGCCCGGGTCCTCGACGTCGGGGTCGGCGATTCGGTGGTCGTCGAGGTCCTGGAGGGCGACCGGCGCTCGCGCGAAGTGCGCGTCGCCGCCCTCGCGAACGAGATGTTCGGTCTGGGCGTGTACATGTCGCTCCCCTCGCTGCAGGGGCTGCTGGGCGGAGCACCGGCGGTTTCGGTGGCGCTCCTCACCGTCGACGCGCGGTCGGAGCCCCAGCTCGACGCGCGCCTGAAGCGCCTCCCGGTGGTCGCCGGGGTAGCGCGCCGCCGGGAGATCATCGCGCAGTTCGAGCGGCAGTCTGCGGAGTCGATGAACGTCACCTCGGTGATCCTCACCATCTTCGGCTGCGTCATCGCCGTCGCCGTCGTTTACAACAACGCGCGCATCGCCCTCTCCATGCGCGGCCGCGACCTTGCGAGCCTGCGCGTGCTCGGTTTCACCCGGCAGGAGATCTCGAGCGTACTTCTCGGCGAGCTGGGGGCCCACGTGGCGCTCGCCCTGGTTCCGGGGATGTACCTGGGGAAGCTGCTGGCGTCGACCATGATGTCGGCCACCGACCAGGAGACGTACCGCATGCCGGCGGTCGTCACCCCCGACGTCTACGCGCTCGCGGTGGGCGTCACCATCGCGGCCGCGGTCGCCAGCGCATTCGTCGTCCGCCGCCAGCTCGATCATCTGGACCTGGTCGGCGTGTTGAAAGCGAGAGAGTGATGAGTACCCCTTCCGCCACCGACGAAACGCCCACCGACGCGACCCTCGGTCGACCGGCCGCCTCCGACGTCTTGCGGGCGGTTCAGGACCCGGCCGTCACCGCCCGGCGTCGTCGCGCACAGACCCGAAAGCGGTGGCTGAAGCGCACGGCCCTCGTCGTCGTCGCAGCCTCCGTCGTGGCCGCGTTGTTTCTGGCCACGCGCCCCCGTCCGGTGACCGTGGAGACACTGGCGGTGACCCGGGGCCCTCTGCAGATCACCGTCGAGGAAGCGGGGCGAACGCGCGTACGCGATCGATACCTCGTGCTGGCACCCTTGAGCGGCGACCTGGCGCGCATCACGCTGCGCCCGGGCGACAAGGTCGAGCACGGTGGCCTGCTCGCGCGAATCGTCCCCCAATCACCCGGGCTCCTCGACCCGCGGAGCCGAGCCGAGGCTGTCGCGCGGGTGAGTAGCGCACGATCGGCTGCGCAGCAGGCCGAGGCGAACGTCGTGCGCGCGGAGCTCGCGCTCGAGCACGCACGGGGAGATGCCGAACGGTTGGGGAAGCTCGCGGCCAGCGGATCGCTCGCCACGGACGAGGCCGCGCATGCCGCGTTCGAAGCGAAGCTGCGGGCGCAGGAGCTCACCTCGGCGCGGTTCGGCGCAGAGGTGGCATCGCACGAAGTGGGCATGGTGGGTGCGTTGCTCGCGCGCTATGGAGATGCCTCCAAGGGGCGCGACGCGTTCGAGATTCGCTCTCCCATCGCGGGTCGCGTCCTCCGCGTGCTTCAGGCCAGCGCCGGCGCGGTGTCACCTTCGGCACCGCTCCTGGAGCTGGGCGATCCCACGGAGCTCGAGGTGGTGGTCGACGTCCTCACCGAGGATGCCGTGCGCATTCCGCCCCGTGCGCGGGTCGTGCTCGAGCGTTGGGGCGGGCCCCAACCCCTCACCGGCCACGTGCGCCTCGTGGAACCCTCGGCCTTCACGCGGGTCTCGGCCCTCGGGGTGGAGGAGCAGCGGGTGAGCGTGGTCATCGACTTCGACGACCCCCTGGCGCGGCGCGCCGAGCTGGGAGACGGCTACCGTGTGGAGGCCCGCATCGTTACCTGGCAGACCGAAGACACCATCGTCGTTCCGGCGAGCGCGGTGTTTCGCAACGGCGACGGTTGGGCGGCGTTCGTGGTAGCCAACGGCACCGCGTCGCTCCGCCCGGTGCAGGTGGGTCGTCGCGGCACGTTCGACATCCAGATCGATTCGGGGCTCAATGTCGGCGATCGAGTGATCGTTCACCCTAGCGAGAAGGTACGCGATGGCGTTCGCACTGCAGCACCCTAGAGCGCGTCCCATCGGGACCCGCGTCGTCGCGCCTGCGATGAAGTCGTTCCTGTGTGCGACGAGGTACGCCTTCTTCCTGGGGAAGGGCGGCGCCGGCAAAAGCACGATGGCGGCCGCCACGGCGCTGTCGCTCGCGGATCGCGGTAAGCGGGTCCTCCTCCTCGGCCTCGACGTGGCCTCGAACCTCGACGAGATGCTCGGCGTGACGTTGGGCACCGCGCCTACACCGGTCCCCGGAGCGAAGAACCTCCACGCGCTCAACCTCGCTCCCCACGACATCGCAGCCTTCGCGGCGTGGGTCGGCGGAAGCGAAGGTGCGTCGTACGATCACCTGATCTTCGACACCGCGCCGAGCGACGCCTGCGCACTCGGTTTGCCGATGGGCTGGTCGCACGCCCTGCGGCTCGACGACGACCTCGGTACGCTCGCGCATCCATCGGCGTTCGACGTCGCCCGCAAGCTCCTCACCGACCCCGCGCAGAATACCGTGGTCCTGGTGGCGCGGCCGGAGGCCTCGTCTTTGCGCGAAGCCCACCGCATCGTCCGTCGCCTCGGCGGGCTAGGGCTCGTCCGCCAGCAGCTGGTGCTCAACGCCGTCTTCCACGCCCACGATCCGCGCGACGCACAAGCGTCCGCGCGCGAGGCCCGCGGGCGCGTCGCGCTGGACCTCCCCGCTGCGCTGAGTGGCATCCCGCGCACCGAGGTGCCGCTCGAGGCGTTCAACATGGTCGGCCTGACCGCGCTGCGTGCGGTGTTCGGCGAAGGCCCGCCGACCCGCACCGTTGGCCCGGTGATTCCAGCTGCGGAGACCATCCGCGATCCGTCCCTCGGAGAGCTGACCGACGCCCTCTCGTCGACGTCCGGCCTCGTGCTGGTGGTTGGCAAGGGAGGCGTGGGCAAGAGCGCCGTGGCAGCCGCCATCGCCCGCGATCTCGCGACGCGCGGAGCTCGGGTCCATCTCACCACGTCGGAAGCGTCGCTCGCGTCTCCACTCGACGTTCGCGCGCCCGAGCGTCTCTGCATCACCGTCGCCGATTCCGCATCGCAGCAGGCGAGCCTCGAGGCGCTCTCTCGCGACCTGGCGGTCGCGACGCGCGAGGTGGTGGTGGTGGATGGCGCGGCCACCGGACGAACGCTGGAGCTCCTCGGAGCCGCCTCGGCGCACCATCGGGCGCTGGACGCCGCGGTCACCGTGCAGTCCCCCCTCGCTCGGCTCCGCGACCCGGACTTCACGCGCGTGATCATCGTCACCACCGCGGAGCGCACCGCGGTGACCGAGGCCACCGCGCTCCAGACGGCGCTTCGACGCGCGGGCATCGAGCCGTTTGCGTGGGTGGTCAACGCGACGGTGGCCAGCACGTGCACGCAAGATCCTCTCTTGCGGCAGTGGCTGGCCAGCGAGCTCGTGCAGATCGCGCGCGTGCGGCAGCTCGCCGAGCGCTACGCCGTGGTCCCCTGGGCTGCCTGAAGAGCAGGCTCCGCGGCGTCGCTCGGCACCGCTCACCCAGCCGCGGCGGCGACTCCCGACAGCACGCTGTCGACGATGGATCCCACCTGGGCGAACGCACCGCCGCCCCCATGTCCCTGTCCGTAGGCGCGCTGGGCGCCGGAGGATGCCGCACTCTCGGCAGCCTGCTTGGCGTCGTACGCCGTCTGCTCCGCAGTCGAGACCTTGCCGTCGGCGTTGGTGTCGGCGGGGCTGGTGACGGCTGCGTTCGCGGAAGCTTGCGCGGCGGGCTTGGCGGGGGGCGGGCCCT
>JABFRG010001257.1 GCA_013141295.1 Polyangiaceae bacterium | reverse complement strand
GGGCGCACCCCCGGGCTACCCTGCGGCGCCGGCGCCGCCTCCTCCGGCCGCCTTCGCGCCCGGTACCCGCGTCATGGTCACCTGGTCCAACGGCCAGCGCTACCCCGCCACCGTGTGGCAAGTGTCCCAGGGCCGCTGTCTGGTGGCCTTTCCCGACGGGCAGCAGCACTGGGTCGACGTCTCGTTCCTCGCACCCGGCTGAGCGCCGTCCCCATGATGCACCTCCAGGAAGAAACGCTGCGGGAGCTCACCGAGCGCTTCATTCCGTTCAACCGCTTTCTCGGCATCACCCTCGGGAGCATTCGCAAGGGCTTCGCCCGGCTGGAGCTGCCCTTTCGCGACGAGTTCGTGGGTGATCCCATGCGGCCGGCGCTCCACGGTGGTCTCATCTCTACCCTGGCCGACACCACCGGCGGCGTGGCGGTGTGGACGCACACCGACGATCTCGAGAGCCGCGTGGCCACCATCGATCTTCGCATCGACTACCTGCGCCCGGGCCGCCTGGAGCGACTCATCGCCGAGGGCACCGTGGTCCGCGCGGGCAACCGCGTGGGCGTGGTCGACATCCGGCTCTTCCACCCGAGCAACGAGGGCGAGACCATCGCCACCGGCAAGGGCGTCTTCAACATCGTGAAGCCGAAGAAGCCCGCGCACGCGCCAATCCTTTGAGGGCGAGCCACGCGCGTTAGCGAACGCGCGTCACCATCCTGACGACGGCGCCGGAACGTCGCGCACGCGCTGGATTTTTCCCGCAAATTCTCCTGGCACAAGGGCTGCAAAACCCAATGTCGTGCAAGCGAGCACGGCGCCTCCGCTACCGCGACGAATCGTTCGTCACGCTAGCTGAGGTCGTTCGATGCCGGAGCGCGCGCACCGACCGAGGAGGTACACCACGACCAACACGAACCATGCGACGTATGGATGAGCGGGGATTTCGGGCGACGGGATCCCCGCGACGCTTTTAACACTACCGAGAGACTTCGAGCCATTCCCGTCGTTTCCCAGTGCCCGCCTCGGGCTTGGCGACCAATGCAAGCGCCCGCGCGCGACTTGCGGTGCCGCCGCGGCGACCGTCACGCCACGCGGCAATGGCTCAGCCTTCCACGAATTCCGGCGGTCTCGCCGCTTCCGTCCCGCTGCCGCGGTGCGACTGCAACGCACACGCGAATCCGACGCGCATCTCTCGCAGTAGCGTTAAGGGATCAAATGCCCCAGCGAGGCGCTTTCGCCATCATGGGCGATCCGACGCCCCACGAATTCGCGGGAGATATTGAAGCGGCGCTACGGTACGCGTCTTGCGCTCTGGGCCTCGTGCTTCACCCTCGGCGCCGCCCCAACTTACGACTCCCCGCGGGCCAGATTCCGCTCAAGATCCTGACGGCGATGCTCGCGGCGCTGGCGTTGGCGGTGTTCTCGCCGCTGCTCCCGGCGATCATCTTCGGTGCCTTCTGCGCCATCGTGGCGCACCCCCTGGTGGTGCGCTTGCAGAGCCATTTTCGCGGGCAGAAGCGGGTGGCAGTGGTGGTGACCCTGCTGCTGGTCTCGGCGGTGGTGGTGCCGTTCGCCCTGGTCGCCATCGGAGCCTCGTCGGCCGCCGCCGACTTGTGGAAAAGCATGCAAACTACACCCTCTGCCAAGGGGGCGCTGGAGCAGCTGGTGCAAGGGCAGGGTGAGCCCGGGGCCGAGCTCTCCTCGTGGAAGCAGGGTTTGCAGCTCCTGCGCGAGCACGGCGCCTCGAGCTTGAAGGTGGCCACCACGGTGCTCGGCGCCGGTGGGTCCGCAGCGCTGCAGTTCTTCGTGGCGGTCGTGATGGCCTACACGTATCTGGCCGAAGGCGAGACCCTGACCCGCTGGATCGTATCGCGCAGCCCGCTGCCGACGCACGCCACGGTGCGCCTCGGCGAGGCCTTCGCCGAGACCGGTCGCGGCATGCTGGTGGGCATGGGCGGCTGCTCGCTGGCGCAGAGCGTGGCCGCGACGCTGGCGTATCTGGCGCTGGGCGTACCGCGTCCGTTCCTCCTGGGCGCGCTCACCTTCGTGACCTCGCTCATTCCCAGCGTGGGCACCGCGCTGGTGTGGGGGCCGTTGGCGCTCGGCCTCGGCCTCACCGGTCACTGGGGAAAGGCAGCCATCATGGTGGCGCTGGGGGTGCTGGTGATCGGCACCATGGACAACCTCCTGCGCCCGGTGTTCGCCAAGCGCGCGAAGCTCAACCTGCCCTCGGCGGCCGTGCTCTTCGCCATCTTCGGGGGTCTCGTCATCTTCGGAGGTTGGGGGATTCTCCTGGGGCCGCTGGCGGTGCGTCTTGCGGTGGAGGCGCTCGATCTATTGCGCGAGCGCGGCGACGAGAACGCCAATTCCAGTCCACCGGTGCTCGCGCCCGACAACATGCCCAAGGCAACGGAAGACGCTCCCGTCGCCGCCGCGACGGAGCTCGCCATCGTTCCTGCGGTCCCCGGCCGCGACTGACGACGGCTTCCTACTTCAGACGCGGAACTTCGGTGACGGTAGCGGTGGGCGTGGCCAGCGCTTCGCCGTCCTTCGCCATGCGGTCGCCGCCACCCAGGCCGGGCGCCACCTTGAAGGCGCAGGTCGCCTCACGGGCGCTGGCTTCGGTAACGATGATGCGTCCCGCACCTCCGCCTCCGCCTCCGCCGCCGGCGAGCGCGGGCGAGGCTGCGGAGCCGGTGGCTGCGCCCGAGCCGCCCACGGCGGCGAGCTGCGTGCAGTCGAGGGAGGCCTTCACCTGGATGTCGAGGGTGCCACCGGCGCCTCCGCCTCCGCCGCCGGTGGCCTTGGTGCCCAGCGTGAACGCGGCGGTCGACCCCGAGGCATCGTAGGTGCCCTTGCCGATGACGCGATCGGCGCGGATCCAGAT
>JABFRG010000819.1 GCA_013141295.1 Polyangiaceae bacterium | reverse complement strand
GGCGCTATCCAGAGCGCACTTCAGCGGATCGTGACCGGATCGCCGTAGCTCTGGATAGCGCCAAGCTTTCCAGCGGTAGCGAACCTTTGTGGGGTCACCGTCGCGTCCTCTGCGGTTGCGGGCGCTCCGCCGAAGCCCGTGCTACGACGGTGGTCCGGAGGTCCGATGAGAGCCGTGTCCTGGTCGGTGTTGCTCGTTTTTGCGGCGGGGTGCGGAGGCGAAGACGCCGGCCCCGTGCAGGCGGTCGGCAGCAGCGGAAGTAGCGGCAGCAGCGGCACCGTGTCGACGGTGTGCCGCGCGGAACCGCTGGTGCAGCTGGCGGCGCCGGTGGCCGATGCGCGCGGTCGCAAGCCCTTCGGCATCGTGGTCGATCTACGCGACAGCGGCGGCATGCGCGGGCCGCACCCGCTCAAGGTCGTGTTCTCCAAGGGCGAGACGGTCATCAAGGTCTTGGGCGACAGCGCCTACGAGCCCGGTCCGGTCACGCTCGCCCTCGATCCTGCGGTCACCCGCGATCTGGAGACCGGCGGCTACACGGTGACGGCGACCGCTGGCTGCCCCGCCGGCGCCAGCGAGTCCAAGCCCGGCGAGGCCAAGGCGCCGCTGTATCTTGCACGTTTGGGCATGACCCAGCTCGACGTTCGCGCCGGCGACGGCGCCCGCGTGGAATTGATGTATCATGCAGTCGATAAGCAGGTGGGCAACGTCTTTCCCGTCGGCACCGCCGTAGCGTCGCGCATGGCCATCGGCGCCGGCGAGGCCGACCTCGACGACGCCAACGGCGCGCTCCGCACCTTCCCCAAGCCGTGGGCCGATCTCGATTCGCCACCGGTGGACGACAACGGCGTGGTGGTGGAAGACGGCGTCACGTTCCCGGTCTCGCTCCGGGTGGGCACCAAGCCCGATCTCGTGCTCTCGCCGGCCAAGACCGCGCAGGGCCCGAAGGGCCAGCTGCAGCCCACCGGCCTGGGCGACGCCGCGGCGCCGCCGGTGCGCGTGGCGGTGGAGGGAACGCCTGCCGCCGATAGCAGCATCGTGAAGGCCGGCGAGCCGGTGACGGTGCGCATGGCCGCCTCGCCGGTGCCCTCGGTGGCCCGGGTGGAACAGGCGTTCCGCTGGCACTTCGAGGCCAAGGCCGCGGACGGCAAGTGGTCCGAGGTTCCCGGCAGCGATCAAGAAGTCACGGTACGCCTCTACGGCGTGCTCGGGAACACCCAGGGTACCGCGGCGCCGGAGCTCCCGTGGGTTGCGGTGGTGGACGACGCCACTGCGGCAGTGAAGGGCACCGCCAACGACGCCGCCGGCACCCGCGCGGCGCTGGTGCGGCACATCTACGAGGAGATGGGCCTCAGCTACGATCGGGCCCAGGGCGCCTCGCACTACACCGCCTACGCCGGCAGCTACTCCAACGCCTCGTTCCGGCTCGCGCGGTTTCTCAAGCGCAGCTCCGGATCCATCGTGAACTGCAGCGACTGCGCCAGCATCCTCTCCACCTACTCGAACATGGTGGGCGCTGAGCTCAAGTACACCATCATCCTCTCCGGCTTCAATCTGAACCCCATCCTCGGCATCGGGGCCACCACCTTCGGCTCGCCCTTCAACAGCGGGCGCCTCTCGTTCAGCTACCACGCCGTCACCTCCGACGACGCCGCGGCCACCATCTACGACGCGACGCTGGCGGTCGACGGCGACACCGCGCCGGCCGAAGCGCCTTACATGAAGAAGCTGGTGCAGGGCATGTCGGGAACCGAATACCTCCAACGCCTTTCCGGGGATCCCCGTGCAAAGTACACCTATGTCGACCAAACGACTTCCGTCACTTTCTGAGGCGCTCGTCGCCGTTGGCTGCCTGCTTTTGCCGGCATCGGCGCACGCCCAGAGCGCTGGCGACGCGCCGCTGCGCGCGACCTATCCGCAGCTCGCGAGCGCGCCTTCGGCAGCCCTGTATGCGGGCGTTGCGCTCGATCGCGTGACGCTCCCGGGTCTTCATCTCCGCAGCCGCGACGATCAGACCCTGGAGAGCGGCGGCGTGACCCTGGCGTTCGCCGACGATCAGGAGAACGTGCAGACCACCGTGCAGATCGCGGTGGCGCCCGATGGCGCCGGCGCACGAACCTTCGCGCTCGGCTACCTGCGGGGCGTCTCGGGCATTCTCGACCCCTCCGGGGCCGACGAGATCGCCTATGCCGACGGCAGCGATCGCACGCTGGTCGCCGTGCACGGCAACGTGGCGTACGTGGTGAGTGGACCCAAGGCGGCTTCCGTCTCCGCCATCGTCAAGCGCGCCATCACCAGCGGCAGCCCCGCATTTCCCGTCGTCCGCGTGGCCTTGCCGAACAGCTTCGAGGGCAGCGCGCCGATCACGGTCACCACCTCGGGCGGCGCCAAGTATCGTTTGCGCGCCACCGGCGGATACGTGGCCCGCGGCAGCGATCGCCCTTCGGTGCGCGCCTTCGGTCCGGGGCCCATCACCGTGATCGCCGTCGCCAGCGATGCCTTCGGACGCGTCACCGAAGCCCGCACCACCGCCGTCGCGCGCTGAGCCCGCTCAGACCGGGCGGACCGTCACCGGAACGCCGTTGAGCGCGCTCGTCCCCGATACCGCGTCGTAGCGCGCGTCGTCGGTGACGTCGTTCGCGCTCACCCCCGGCCGCACCTGCGCCACCCGGAGCTGCACCCCGCGCAGCCCGTGACCGAAGCCGTGCGGCAAGCTCACCACGCCCGGCATCATCTCGTCCGAGAGCTCCACGCCCACCTCGAGCGAGCCCACGCGCGACCGCACCTCCACCCGCGTGCCGCTCCGGATGCCCGCCCGCTCGGCATCGACCGGGCTCATGAGCAAGATGCACCGCTCCCGCCCCCGCACCAGCCGCTCCGCGTTGTG
>JABFRG010000389.1 GCA_013141295.1 Polyangiaceae bacterium | reverse complement strand
TCTTGGCTGCCATGCGCTCTTCCATCTTCGCGCGCATCTTGGTGACGCGGGCGTCGTGGCGAGCCTGGAAGTCGGCGGCGGGCACCGGGTACTGCACCGCGTCCTTGCCGTCTCCGGGACCACGGCCATCGGCGCTGGCCAGGCCGGCGAAGGTATGCTCGGCATTCATGACGACGAAGTCCTTCGTACAGTTCGATCACATGGCCGTCGAGGCGCGCGAGCTCGAAGCTTCGGCGAACCTCATGGCCGACATCTTGGGTTCGGGCGCGCCGGTGCCCGAAGGCGAAGACGGCGACATGCTTCGCATCGACCTCGCGCACGACGCTTTCATCTTGTTCTCGCCCTCCGACAGTCCGCGATTCGCGCATGTGGCATTCCGCGTCGACGTGGAACGGTTTCGCGAGGTCGTCGAGCGCCTGCGCAGCCGCGGTATTCCGTTCGGCAACGATCCGAACGACGCCAAGAACGGGATGACCGACGACTTCCTCGGCGGCGCCGGGCGCGTCTACTTCACCGACGACAACGGGCACCTCTGGGAGGTCGCCTGCTAGGACGTGCGGTCCAGAGAGCGCAGCGAAGCTCGTCGATCGAAGCTCTTTTGCGGGGGATGAAGCGCGAACACGCATCGTAAGACGACCCATGCCGACGAAGCCGCGCCCCGACGCTGCATCCAAGAAGAGCTCCGTAGAGACCATCCTGCGCTCCCTCGAGCGCGTGGCCTTCGTTCCCGACCTGACGCGCATTGCCACCTACGAAGACGGCGTGGACGACGACGACGGCATTGCCCTGGGCGAGGACGACGCGACCCGCTCGAAGCTCGGAGGCGCGCCCTACCTTTCGGCCACCGTCGCCCATCCCCTCTGCGGGCGATGCAAAGAGCCCCTCCAGCTCACGGTGCAGCTCCTGCGGCGCGACCTTCCGGAGCCGTGGCAAGCCTCGGTCGCGAGCGACCTGCTCCAAGCCTTTTGGTGCCGCGAATGCCACGGAAACAACGATGACGCCTTCTCCAAGGGCACCCTGGTCCGCGAAGTCTCGATGGACGAACCGTGCACCACCCGCATCGTGCCCGGCGACGAAGACACGTGGTCGATCGTGTCGTTCATTCGCGGCTGGCAGCCGCACCCCGACTTTCCCGGCGCCCTCGAAGACGAGCTGCGCTTCATGAAGGTCGGCGCCGCCATCCGCAACGCCATTCTCGAGAGCCCGCCCGACGGCGAAGTGCTCGACGGCGTCAAGCTCTCGACCTGGCGCCGCTGGACCAGCGCCCCCGCCGTGTTCAAGTGCAAATGCCGATTGCCCATGTCGTGGTGGCTTCATCTCGGCGAGCTGGGCCCCACCATCGGCGACGGGCACACCCTCGGCGTGCTCTCGTGCACCTGCGGCCTCAAAGCGCTTCAGGCCGACTGACGTCCGAAGAAGCTCAGTCGCTATTCTGCCAGGTCAGGATGCCGTGCGTGCCGAAGGTGACGAGCCGCCCAGCTGCGCTTGCGATGGTCACGTAGATCCACGCCTCGTGGGATCGGTCCATCTCGGTCGGATCCACGCGCAAGATTCGGGTCTCCGCGTTCGCGTCCAACGTCCGGTCGACGTGACGGCGCTCCGCGTCGCCAATGGTCGTGGACGCTCCCGCAAAGAAGCGCGCCAACGTTCGCGCCTGGTCCGGTGTTCCGATGAGCGTGAAGACGCCCTCCGCCGACGGGGTGCGTGCAGAGAAGGCCGCCGGTCTGGTTCGTGTACACCACCCCGCTCGGGTGGAGGATGATGAGGCCGAGGGAGTCTGGGCCGATGGCGCCGAGATCGACGATCGGCTTGTCGATGGTCGCAAGGCCCTGCAGGCGGATTGAAGCGTACAGCGGCTTGTCGCACACGGGCACGCCTTTACGCTTGACGTAACAGCGAACAGAGCTACCCTTCAAGGGTGATTCGCTCGTTTCGCTGCAGCGACACCGAGAGACTGTTCAGCGGAAGGTCGGTTGCGCGGTTCGCGAACATGCGGGCCGTTGCTGAACGAAAACTGGCGATGCTCGATGCTGCGACGAGCGTTGCGGACTTGCGCGTGCCTCCCGGAAACCGCCTCGAGAGACTTGCGGGCGACCGCGCCGGCCAACATTCGATTCGCATCAACGACCAGTTCCGTATTTGCTTTCGCTGGGGCGACGACGGGCCCGAAGCCGTCGAAATCGTCGACTACCACTGAGGGAGCGTCATGAAAAAGCCCACGAACAACATGCGACCCATCCACCCCGGCGAGGTGCTCCTGGAGGAGTTCATGAAGCCGATGGAGCTCAGCTCGAACCGGCTCGCGGCTGCACTGCACGTCCCCACGAACCGCGTGACCGGCATCGTGAACGCGGAGCGGAGCGTCTCGGCGGACTCGGCGCTGCGACTCGCGCGCTACTTCGGCACGAGCCCCGAGTTCTGGCTGAATCTGCAAGCCACGTTCGAGCTTCGCACCGCTGCAACCGAGGCCGCCGCCGACATCGCGCGAATCGTACCCGCCAAGCGCTCTGCGTAGCCTCACCGACGTACCTCTCGCAAGAAAGCCCGCATCGACGCGCTCGACGCGGGCTTTGAACGGGTCGCAGTGGGCTAGCCATCACGCCTTGGGCCGGTGCGCGCGGCCGCCCTTGTGGGCGCGACCGCCGTGGTCACCATGCGCGGCCTTGCGGATCTCCTGCGCCTCTTCCTTGGTCACCTTGCCGTCGGCCTTCGCGGCGTTGATTGCAGTCTGCACCTTGGCGACGCGAGCGTCGAACCGCGCGCGCATTTCCTTGGCCTTGGTGGCGTCGACCTTCTTGGCTGCCATGCGCTCTTCCATCTTCGCGCGCATCTTGGTGACGCGGGCGTCGTGGCGGGCCTGGAAGTCGGCGGCGGGCACCGTGAA
>JABFRG010001165.1 GCA_013141295.1 Polyangiaceae bacterium | reverse complement strand
GGGCTTGACCAGCTGCGCCGTCGGCCGGCGAGGTCCCGCGAATCAGAGCGTTCTGGAACGCAACTGGGGCGCCCAGCCAGCACCCGAGCGGCCTTCGGATGGCGAGCGCCGGATCGCATCGCAGCGCGAAGGTGTCCGGCGCGAGCGGCAGAACATCGCCATCCTCCCGCGCCAGTGCCTGCGCCCACAGGAGGCGGGGATCACTGGCGCGCAGCAAGGGGCGTAGCGTCGCCAGCAAGCTCCGTCGCGCGTCGCCCCGATGCAGATCCGCGGCCAGGAGCAGGCACTCCGGGTCGCCGGTGGCCCGGGCCCGGTTCGCCAGCTCGCCTGCGCGCTCCGGCTTGGTGCGCGCTTCGGCCGCGAGCTTCAGGCAAGGGTCCGACGTGGCTGCGGCGGCGCGGTCCCAGTTGCCGTTGGCCAGATGCGAAACGAAAGCGAGCCTGGGAAACGCCCGCTCGGCCTGCGGATGCAGCTCGAGCACCGCGCCGGCGCCGGCGAAATTCCCTTCGCCCAGCTCGGCCACCGGCGTCGCGTGACTCCGGGGGACGCAGATGGCGCGTACGGCGCGTGCTTCGTCGGTGCGTCCGTCGCGCAGGAGCTCGGCGATGCTGGCTTCGCAGCTCAGATCCACCCCGCAGCTCTTCGCCAGCCGATGGGCCTCGCGGTAGAAGCCGTAGCTCTTCCAGAGCCGCACCGCTTCACCGCACTCCCCGAGACGATCGTAGAGGCGCTCGGCCTGCCGGAGTCGCTGCGCGTTCCAATCGTCCTCCCAGGCGCGCTCTTCGGGGCCCCGGGCGAGATCCAGATGCGCCAAAAGCTCGCGCAGCGCCGCCTCGCGCTCCACCGGCAACGCCGTCCGCAGCACGGTGACCGAGAGTCGGGAACCCGGCAGCGGCGCGTCGCGACGGGCGTGCGGCTCCTCGAAGTGGCGCCCTGCTGCCGCCGCCAGATAGGTCACGAAGAGGAAGCCCACCGCGTAGACCATGGCGCCGATCCCCAGCCGCGAGAGCGGCGGACGCATGCGCGAGGGCGCTCGGGTCGCGTGGAGCACCACCGGCTCGTCGTCCGTGCCTTCGAGCGTATAGGTGCCGTCGCCGCTGCGGTACCCGAGCGGCGTTTCCGGCGCGACCACCCGAAGGCGGCCGTGGGCCCAGACCCGATCGCCGAGCGAGAGGCCCCACCACGCGTCCTCGCCGCCGCCGCGGGCGCGGATTTCCAGGGCTGTGCCCGACCCGAGCTCGAACGGACCGCGAAGGCGCACCATCGTTCCGTTCACGTCGAGCTCGAGCTCGCCCGCGTGCACTTTGGCGGTGCTGCGCCCGAAGGCCGACTCGATGGCCACCCCACGGCCATCGACGGCGTCGCCCTGGAGCTCGCCCTCCAGGTTCACCCGCTCACCGTCGGTCGCGCCCTGCACCGACTGCAGTGCGGCTCGACCGACTTCTCGATGGGCCGCTGCGGCGATCGTCGCCGCCTCCTTGCGGAAGCTGCGGCGCGCCATGAATCCGCCGAAAAAAGCGGCTGCCATGGTGGCGATGGCCGCGGCGGGGGGGCCGCCCTCGATGAAGAGGCTGAGGGGATCGCTCACCGGCCCATTGTTCCAGACAAACGAAAGGCCGCCAACGTGGGTGGGCGGCCTTCGGTCTTTCCGACGATCTCCGGCTCAGGCGCGGAAGATTTCGATCCGCTCGAGGACCACGTCCTGGTTCGGCTTGTCGCTGCCGTTCTTGGGGACGCGGGTGATCTTGGGAATGAGGTCGGCGCCTTCCACCACCTGGCCGAACACCGAGTGCTTGTTGTCGAGCCACGGCGTGGCCTTCTCGCAGATGAAGAACTGCGAGCCGTTGGAGGAGGGGCCCGAGTTGGCCATGGAGAGAATGCCGGGGCCGCTGTGGCGGAGCTCCGGGTGGAACTCGTCGGCGAACTTGTAGCCGGGGCCGCCGATGCCCTTACCGAGGCGGTCGCCGCCCTGGATCATGAAGTCGGAGATGACCCGGTGGAAGATGGTGCCGTCGTAGTAGGGCACGCCCTTGGTGAGCTGGCCGTTGCGCGGGTCGGTGTACTCCTGCGTGCCGGTGGCGAGGCCCACGAAGTTCTTCACGGTGTTGGGCGCACGGTGCTCCTCGAGGACCGCGACCATGATGCCCATGCTCGTGTGAAAGCGCGCCCGCAGCTGGCCGGTGCCGGGAACCTGAATCTCCGGGAAGTTCGCTTGAACCATGCAAATCCTCGCTTTTCGGTGGCGCGACGAGATGGTGCGCCGGGGGAAAGTGGAGGCGGACTTTAACAGGGTCTCCGCAGCAGGTCACTTCAAGACTTGGGTCAAGGGCCCCGGAATCTGCCTCGGCCCCCCGAAAAAGTTCTCGGCGGAACGAGTTTCACGTACTCTCTTCCGAACCTGTTCCAGAGATATGAGCGCCCGCTCTTCCGAGACCACCTTGGAACGTGCCGGCGTGTCGACCATCGACTCGAGGCATCCCGGTGATCATCTGCTCGAAGTGTGCGAAGGAAAATCAGGACCACTACAAGTTCTGTCTCGGCTGCGGCGCCGAGCTCCCGCGGGATTCTGCGCCGAAGGCGTTCTCGCCGCAGACCCCGCCGCACGGTGTGAAGGCAGCATCCGCCTCGGCCATCGCCTCGGCTCCGGTCGCAGCGCCCAGCGCGCCTGCCGCCGTTGCGGCACCCGCAGCACCCGCAGCCTCTGCCGGCAGTAGCGGCGCCGTCCCCGCGGTTGCTGCTGCCAACAAGTCTCCGTGCCCGCAGTGCGGCCACATGAACGGCCCGGGTAACCTCTTCTGTGGTTCCTGCGGATTCCGCCTCACGCCCGGCTCTCCCTCGGCGGTCGCTGCCGCGGCTGCACCAGTGCCCGCCGCCGCAGGGTCCGCCCC
>JABFRG010000276.1 GCA_013141295.1 Polyangiaceae bacterium | reverse complement strand
AGGGCCCGGTCACGAATAACTTGATCGGATCGGCGTCGAGGCGCGCCGACCTCCGAGGCGCGAAATCGACGGGATACTGCTGCTATCTCGAGATTTCGCAACGACGGAGGCGGCGATGGATCGGCGCTGAGGCGGTCGAGTTGTTTGTGACCGGGCCCTAGCCCGGATTATTCATGGGCCGGTCGGCGAGTGGCACGAGGCGCGGGAAAGACGACGCCGCGAAGTCCCCGACGGGGGACGGGCGCACGCCGGATCGCAGACCCGAGACGGACTGTTGTTCCTTCGCAGGGTCGAGAACCGCCGTACGCCCGAGATTTCCCGATGCATCGTGACATGCAGCCCCGGAACCATGAATAATCCGGGCTAAGGCGCGACGTCGAGATCGCGCATCGCCCGCACCACGACGCCATCGACGCTGGCCTCGAAGGACACGTCGTAGCTGCCGGCCGCGCCCGGCGCGGTGAGGAGCGCGCGGACGTTCCATGCGTCGATCTGGCTCAGCGAGACCGGCGTGCCGCCGGTGGTCTGACCGTTGGGGAGCAGCGAGACGCGGACGTTCGACACCTTGGCCTTGGCGCCGGCTTGGCCGGGCACCACGCGGCAGGTCATCTCGACGCGCTCGCCCGGCTTGGCGGTGGGCGGAGACTCGAACACCAACCGCGGAGCGCCCGCGTTCACGGTGGCTCCGCTGGAGATGCCTTTCAGATCGTCGTCGGCCTGGGCGCGCATGTAGCGCGCCGAGTTGTCGGTGGGGTCGAGGCCGTATGCGTCGCGGGCCAGGTTGCGCGCCCCCACCACGTCGCCCGACTCGCGGGCGGCGATGGCCATGGTGATCATCTCGTGCTCGGCGTCGGAGCGCAGCCGCTTCAGCTCGGTGTCGCCCGGCCACTTGCGGAGCCCCTGGTCCACCAGATCTTTGACGTTCTCGCCCGGCGGCGCGACGTAGTGGCCGTCGGCAAGGATGCCGCGGACGTTCTCGAGATAGGCGACGCGCTCGAGATCGACCTTCGGCTGCGAGCGCTGCATGGCGATGGCGGCCACCGCGCCACCCAGCAGGAAGGCCAGGAGGGCGATGACAATCCAGGCTCGACTCTTGGGCGGCGGCGGATGGACGCTCGGCGTGTGCGGCGGCACGGAGGGCCGTGCGAGCCCCGGGTGCATCGCATGATCGTCGAGGGTGGCGGCGAGCGGCAGGTGCATCGGCGCCACCGGCGACGGCGAGGTGCTCGGCACCGGGTGCACCACCACCGATTGCGGCACCACACTGGGCGGCGAAGGGGCGCGGCTCTGGGGAACCGCGTAGGGCGGCACCAGTGCCAAGCTGGGGCGCCCCATGCCGTGCGGCAAATGGATGTGGTATGCATGCGCTACGCCGTGGAGCGCCGCGGCCAGCGCCCGACCATCGGGCGCGCGCTGCGCCGGATCCTTGGCCAGGCTGTCCATCACCAGGCGCTCCAGGCCTTCCGGCAGGTGCCGCGCCTCGGGCAGGCTGCGCAGGGGCGGAGGCGCCTCGTGCACGTGCTTCACCAGGAGGCCGACCGCTTGCTCGGAGTCGAACGGCGTGCGCCCAGCGAGCATCTGGTAGAGCATGACGCCCAGCGAGTAGACGTCGCTCGCCGGCGTGGCGACGCCCCCCTGCGCGCCCTCCGGCGAGATGTAGCGCGCGGTACCGAAGACCGCGCCGGCCGCGGTCTCCATGGACTCGTCGGGCAGGGTCGCGCGGGCGATGCCGAAGTCGAGGACCTTCACCCAGTCGGGCGTGTCGCCGCGCACCACCAGCATCACGTTCTCGGGCTTGATGTCGCGGTGGACGATGCCCACCTTGTGGCCCTCGCCCATGGCCTCGGCGATCTGGATGCCGATGCCGAGGGCGCGCTCCAGCGACATGCGTCCGCCGACGGCCTGGAGCGCGGCGGCGAGCGAGGCGCCGTCGAGGTACTCCATGACGATGTAGAGTGCACCGTCCGGGAGCTCGCCGGTGAAGTACACGTCGACGACGTGCGGGTGGTGGAGCTTGCCGGCGATCTTCGCCTCGCGATGGAAGCGCTGGACCAGCTGCTTCCGACCGGAGAGCTCGCCGTGGAGGATCTTCACCGCCACGTCGCGCTGGGTGCCCCGCTGGTAGCCGCGGTACACCCGCCCCATGGCGCCGGCGCCGGCGAGCACGCGAATCTCGATGTCGCCGGCGATGACCGCTCCCAGGTAGGGGTCTTCGTCGCCCTTCACCAGCAAGCGCGCGCCGTCGTTGGGGCAGAACGCAGCCTCGGGGCTGAAGCTCTCCCGGCACCGGGGACACACCTTCGCGAGGGCAGGCGCTTGCTGCACGTTGCATACGATAGCTCAGAACCGCGCGGGGGCCGAGAAACCACACGTGCGGGGGGCGCTCAGGGAGTCGGCGGCGGAACCTTGGGGGTCCAGAGCTTGCCGCTCCGGAGCTCGTACACCCGCGGCACGGCTTTGTTTCGGCTTCCCCCCGGAGGTGCCTTGCCGGCGGCGGGCTCGAAGGTCCAGCTCTCCCGCGCCAGGAGGCCCTTGGGGTGGGTCTCCAGGGTCGCGCGCATGGTTCGCCGAAAGGCGGGAAATGTGAACGGCGGGCGGGTCTCGTCGAGGGCCACCGGCACCGACCCCAGGAGCGGCAAGTCGCGACCCCGCAGCCCGTAAATGCGCGCCTCGGCTCCGGTCATCCGTTCCTCGCCGCCATCGCCTTCCAGGTCCACGATCGCCGGCTTGCCGCCCACGTCGAGGACCGACGCGGCGCCGTCCTCGGTCTTGCACGAGCCCACCCAAGCGGTGGAGGCCACGACCTCTAGCGCGTCCGCACGCCGCTGGAGCACCGCCATGAAGCCCTGGGGAGCGGGGCACAGGCCGACCTCGGCGGCCGCCGACTGC
>JABFRG010000921.1 GCA_013141295.1 Polyangiaceae bacterium | reverse complement strand
TCCCTCGAGCCGCAGCGCCGCGAGCCATGCGTCCCAGGCGAGCCGCGCCGGCGTGGTGATGAGCAACAGGTCCACCTCGCCGGTCGGAAGCGCTTCCCCGGTGGTCACCCACGCGCTCGCTCCCAGTTGCTTGGCGAGCTCGGCCTTGCGCGCATCGGGGTCGAACGCCACCACGTCGGCGCCCATGCGGCTGGCGAACTGCACTGCCAGGTGCCCGAGGCCACCGAAGCCCACCACGCCCACCGTGGGCTTCCGTCCGGCCCGCGCCGTGGGCCACAGCCGTTCGAGCGCTGAATACACGGTGATCCCCGCGCACAGGAGCGGCGCCGCGTCGGCCGCATCGAGGCCCGCCGGGAGCACGTGGCAGAAGCGCGCGTCGGCCCGGACCACGTCGGCGAAGCCTCCCGGGCGCCCCACACAGGTTCGGACCTTGGCCACCGCGCACAGGTGGGCCCGCTCGGTGGTGCAGGCCTCGCAGGCTCCGCACGAGCCGGCCTGCCACCCCAGGCCGAGGAGCGCGCCTTCCGGATGCGTGACGGCGCTTCCCTTGGCGACCACCCGTCCGACCACCTCGTGCCCTACCACCAGCGGCCGCACCGGCTCGCCCCAGTCGCCCTGCAGCAGGTGCAAATCGCTGTGGCAGAGGGAACAATGGTCCACGACGAGGTCGACCTCGAAGGGGCCGGGCGGAGGCAGGGCAGGGAGCTCGATGCGCTCCAGGGGACCACCGGGGCGAAGCTGCGCGAGGGCCGAGACGCTCATGAGCGCGAGCTACCACGTTCGCCATTGCACGCGGCAGGTTCACACGCCGAGTGGAACTACCCACTCACGCTGGAATCGGCGTTTCGAACGACGCATTCCGTGCGTGCGTTCGCGCGCGGCTCTGCTAGGTCCACACCACCCCACATGCACATCAAGACCTCGCGCAAGTCCGGTGATCGCCTCGTCTCCTCCCACGATCTCGTGGACGAGTACGTCGCCAAGGAGCTGTCGCGCCGGCAAATGGTGCAGGGCGTGATGCTGGCCACGGTGGGCACCTGGCTCGGGGCTGCGGGCCTCGCCGGCTGCAGCTCGAGTGGCACCGAGACGGGCGCACCGACGCCGACCCCCGCGGGCGACGGCGGCAATGTGAACCCCGCCGCCAAGGGCCACCTGGTCGGCATGGGCTACAACGATGGCGATCGCGTGGCCGCTCTCAAGGCCGCGCTGGCCGAGACCATCGGCCTCGGGATGATCAAAGCGGGCCAGTCGGTGTACCTCCGGGTGAACTCCAACTCCGGCGATCCCTATCCGTACTCCACCGCGCCCGAGACCCTGGTCGCGGTGGGCGGCATGCTCCGCGACCTCGGCGTCACCGACATTCGCATCGGCGATCGCTCGTTCTGGGGCGATAGCGGCACCGCGGCGAACCTCAAGCGGAACGGCATCGCCGGCGCCGCGACCCAGCTCGGCACCACCGCGCAGGTGTTCGACGAGAGCGCCGACTGGATGACGCTCCCGGCCGAGATGGTCCCCAACTGGACCGGTACCGTGCGCTTGCCCACCGCCGTCACCACCGCCGATCACATGATCATCCTCTCGTGCGTGAAGACCCACTTCATCGCCGAGTTCACCATGTCGCTGAAGATCAGCCTGGGCCTTGTGCACCCGGGCGATCGCTCGCGCGCCGGTAACCTCAAGGTCCACGACACCAAGGTGCTCCACAAGCAGAGCGCGCAGATCAACAAGGCCTTCACGCCGTCGCTCGTCATCCAGGACGGCTACGCCGCGGTGAGCTCTGGTGGCCCCACGGTCAGCGATCGCCCGCCGGCCGCGCCCGCGGGCTGGAAGGCCGAGACCGCCAACCCCAAGGTGTTCATCGTCTCCACCGACCGCATCGCCGCCGACGTCACCGGCATCGCCGTGCTGCAGACCGTGAGCCCGGCCTTCGAGCAGATCATGAAGACCAAGCCCTTCGAGAACCCGCAGATCAAGGACGCCATCGCGGCCGGCGGCCTCGGTATCTCGGACCCGAGCGCGTACGATCTCTCCGGGCCCACGGTGCCCAATCTCGAAGAGATCCGGGCCAAGGTCACCGGCTGAAGCAACTCCGCCCGAGAGCGGCCGACGGGGAGCGACACGAACCCTCGCCCCCAACGGAGCTCTCATGCGCACTCGTATCCTCGTCGCCACCGCCTCGCTCTTCACGCTCGGCCTTCTTCACTGCGGCTCCAACGCTGCCGCACCGGGCCCCGGCGAGGGTGCCTCGGGCGCCGACGGGGGTGACGCGGTCGTCCTTCCGCCCCCGCCTCCGCCGCCGGAGAACTGCGATGGCACCGCGACGCCCCGGGCCACGCTGTGCGTGGTGCACGAAGCCTACGGCGTATTCGTGAGCGCCTCCAAGGGCTCGGACTCGGGCGACGGCACCCGCGCGCACCCGCTCAAGAGCATCTCCAAGGCCATCCAGGGGGCGCTCCCTTCGGGCCGCCGCGTGTATGCGTGCGCCGAGACGTACGACGAGGTCCTCACCTTCGGCGACGGCATCGACATCTACGCCTACTTCGACTGCAAGGGCGATTGGGTCCCGGGCTCCGGGCGTGCGCTCATCGCGCCCAGCACCGAGGTCATCGCCTCCCGCGCGAAGAACGTCGTCAAGCCCACGTTCGTCGAGGCCCTCGACATTCGCGGCCGTCTGGCCACCGAGCCCGGACAGAGCAGCATCGGGCTCCTCGCCGAAGGCTCCAAGGGCCTCTCCTTCGCGAGCGTCCGCATCGTCGCGGGCCAAGCCCGTTCGGGCTCACGCGGCGCGGCCGCCATTCAGCTCACCGAGAGCCAGAAGGCCTCGGGCAACGATGGCAACGCCGCGGCCTCGTGCTCGCAGGCGGGTACCGATCTGTTCGTCTGCGAGAC